>JACQVT010000236.1 GCA_016209665.1 Planctomycetota bacterium
CTGCATCTCGGCCAGCGTGCTCGCGAGCGGCTTTTCCACGAACACCGGCTTGCCGGCGGCCAGGGCGGGCAGGATCACCTCGCTCCGCAGGTTGGTGTGCGTGGCCAGCACGATGAGATCGACGTCCGAACGGTCCACCACGTCCTGCCAGTCGGTGCAACTCACCTCGGCGTTGAACGTGCGGCGGAAACCTTCGGCGACCGTCGCGTTCACGTCGCAGACGACCTTCAGCTCCGTCCGCGGGTTGGAAACGATGTTGGGGCAATGCCAGCCCCGGGCGATCGCCCCGCAGCCGATGACCGCTACGCGATGCTTCCTCATGGATCGTGCTCCGTCAACACATGGGCATCGTACACTCCCGGTCCCGGAGCGACAAACGCCGCGATTCATCGCGGCAGCGGCTGTAGGTCGTCGATGAGCCTTGACATGGCAACCGCCCTGATGCGGCGATCCAATGGGAATGTCTCGTCACCGGCGTGGATCACGTCCAGGCGCGACAGATGAAGATCAGCCAACGCAATCCGCATGGAGCGGGTGACCTGTGGCGAACTTGTCCGCTTGATCTCGAAGCCCAGACGATGGCGGCCCCGAACCACGAGCAGGTCCAGTTCAGCGCCGGCGTGAGTGGCCCAATGAAAGCACTCGTCCGACCGAGCGCCCAACCGACGGGTCACCTGCTCGACGGCAAATCCCTCCCAGGAGGCCCCCAACTTCGGATGACCTTCCAGGTCGGCTTGGGCGGGGATGTTCAGTAACGTATGAAGCAGACCGCTGTCCGCGATGAACACCTTGGGGGACTTCACCTGTCGCTTGCCTACGTTCTCGTGCCAGGGAGGCAACTGGCGGACGACCATGGCCGACGTGAGCAAGTCCAGATAGCGACGTACAGTGGTGTCAGCGACTCCAAACGATCCGGCAAATGCCGATGCGTTCCAGATCTGCCCGTGGTAGTGAGCGAGCATGGTCCAGAAACGGCGGAGGGTAGCGGACCCCACCTCCACACCGAGTTGGTGCAGATCGCGCTCCAGGAAGGTGCGGACGAACGCCCTGCGCCATTCGTTGCTGTCGGCCAGGGATCGGGCCACAAATGATCTGGGAAACCCGCCGCGCAACCAGAGTTGGAGGTAGTTGTCGGGCCCGGTTTCCTCGATGGAGAACCCGCCAAGCCCATGATAGATAATGCGGCCAGCCAGCGTCTCGGATTCCTGCTTTAGCAGATCGGGGGACGCGCTGCCGAGCAGAAGAAACCTTGCGGGCGATCTCGGGCGGTCGGCCAGAACCCGCAGCACCGGGAACAAACCCGGGTGACGTTGAACCTCGTCGATGATGACCAGACCCGTCCTGGGTTTCAGAGCGAGCATCGGGTCGCTCAGCCGGGCCTCGTCCTCGGGGTTCTCGAGATCGTAATAGCTCTTTTGTCCCCGATACCCGGCGGCGAACATCCTCGCCAGGGTGGTCTTCCCGACCTGCCTGGCACCGATGATGCCCACCACACGATGACGGCTCAACAGCCTGCGCAGGGCGCCAAGTTCTCGGGGACGATCCAGCATGGGCGGAATGATACCTTGAAAATTCGGCCGGTGCAACCGAATTTTCAAGGTACGATCCGGGAATTGGCCGACGGGAACGCCGGGCGGTGTGGTGGCTCGGCACGGCGAGGTCAGAACCTCCCGTCGCGGGTGTCGTAGTGGGTTGGCTTGTTGAGGGTTTCGCCGCCGATCCTCACCCAGTGGGCGACCCAGTCCAACAGGCGTTCGATGGATACGCCGGGCGGGCCCATGAGCCGGACGTACTTGCTCGCGTTGCTGAGCAGGGCGCTGGGGGCCTCGGCGCCCACGAAGACGGGGTCGCGGCCGAGGCGGCGCCCCAGGCCGACCGCGAGTTCGCGGACGGATAGCGTCTGCGGGCCGGTCAGGTTGAGGATCATCGGTGGACTCGCCGCGTGCCGGAGGCTCCGCAGGATGGCCTCGTTGGCGTCGCCCTGCCAGATGACGTTAACGTGGCCCATCGCCAGGTCGATCGGCGTGCCGGCGAAAACCCTGGTCGCGATGTCCAGCAGCACGCCGTAGCGCAGGTCGATCGCGTAGTTGAGGCGGATGAGCACGCCGGGTGTGCCGTACTGTTCGCTGAAGTACTGGAACATGCGTTCGCGGCCCAGGCACGACTGGGCGTACTCGCCGACGGGGCCGACGGGCGATTCCTCGGTGGGGCCGCCGCTGTCGATCGGCGTGAACGGGTAAACGTTGCCGGTGGACAGGGCGACGATACGGGACCGGCGGTATCGGTCGGCGACCAGGGCCGGCAAGTACACGTTCATCGCCCAGGTAAGCGGTTCGTTGCCGGTGGAGCCGAA
>JACQVT010000237.1 GCA_016209665.1 Planctomycetota bacterium
ATATTATGCGGACATGGGTTGCTTAGAACGCCGGGGAAATGGGCGTTTTCTCCACCATGTCCGCATAGTACGCATGTCCACATAAGCGCCTTTATGCGGAATTCCGCATAAGGGCCCATCTCGGTGTTCGTCAGCCAGGCGTCGGTGATGCGGTATCTCGGCGCGAAAGCCAACCAGGTGCTGGCGTACGCGGTGGCGTCCGTGTCGGGTACGATCCTCGCCGTGTGTTCCTGCACGGTGCTGCCGTTGTTCAGCGGCATCTGGAAACGCGGCGCGGGTCTGGGACCGGCCACGGCGTTCCTGTACTCGGGTCCGGCGATCAACGTGTTGGCCATCGTGCTGACCGCGCGTGTGCTGGGAATCGAGATGGGCGTGGCACGCACGGTGGGCGCCGTCGGCTTCAGCGTGGTCGTCGGCTGGTTGATGCATTGGATTTTTCGCCGGGAGGAGCGGGCGAAGGCGGCGGCGCAAGCCGGCCTACCGGTCCCGACAACCGCGCGACCGTTGTGGCAGACCGCGGTCTTCTTTGCCTCCTTGGTCGGAATTTTGGTGTTCGCGAACTGGAGCGGCCAAGGCGAGGCCGGCTGGTGGGGCGCGGTTCACGCCGTGAAATGGTGGTTGGTGGCCGGGTGCGGCGCGGTGTTGGCGGTGCTGTTGCCGCGCTTCGCGCGGGCGGAACTGACGGAGTGGATCGGGGCGACGTGGACATTTGCGAAACAGATTCTGCCGTTGCTGCTGGGCGGGGTGTTCGTGGCCGGCTTGTTGTTGGGGCGGCCCGGTCACGAAGGGCTGATTCCGTCGGCCTGGGTGGCCGGTCTGGTCGGCGGCAATTCGCTGGCGGCGAACCTGTTCGCGTCGGTCGTGGGCGCGTTCATGTATTTCGCCACGCTGACGGAGATTCCAATTCTGCAAGGGCTGCTGGGGGCCGGCATGGGCCAAGGCCCGGCGCTGGCGTTGTTGCTGGCGGGCCCGGCGTTGTCGCTGCCGAGCATGTTGGTGCTGCGCAGCATCATCGGAACAAAGAAAACCGCCGTGTACGTGGCGTTGGTGGTCGTGATGGCCGCCATCACGGGGATGATTTACGGAGGCTTGTTCGGATGAAGAAAGTCTTGAAGAGCGCGGCGTGGACGCTTGTGGCACTGGTTGTGGCGGCGGGTGTGTGCTTCAGATTGCTGGCCCCGGCGCGGGTCGGGGCGGTCACGCCGCAACGCGGCCTCGTGGTCGAGGAAGTGTTCGGCACCGGCACGCTGGAGGCGAAGGTGGTGGTGGCTGTGAGCACGAAAATCACCGGCAAAGTCACCACGGTCCTTGTGGACCAGGGCGACACGGTGACCAATGGGCAGGTCGTCGCGCGACTGGAGGCAACCGACTACGAACATTCGGTGCGCGTCGCCGAAGCGGCTCTCGGCCAGGCCCAAGCCGAACTGGCCAAGGCCAAACTCGATCTGGCGCGCAACCGCGATCTGTTGCGCGACCACACCATCTCGCAAGCGGAGTTCGACACGGCGGATACCAGCTACCGGGTGGCGGAAGCGAAAATCAAGAGCGCCGAAGCCAATCTTGGTTTCGCCCGCGCCCGGTTGGCCGACACGGTGATCCACAGTCCGGTGGCGGGGCTGGCGCTGGTGCGCAACCTGGAAGTGGGCGACACCGTCGTGCCGGGCACGCCGATCTTTCGCGTGGCCGACACCCAGGTCCTCTGGGTGCAGGCGATGGTGGACGAACGCGAAGCCGGCAAGCTCGGCGTTGGCCAGCCCGCGCGCATCACATTCCGCGCCGATCACGGCCGGTCGTTTCCGGGCCGGCTCGTGCGGCTGGCGCGGGAAGCCGACCGCGTCACGGAAGAACGCGAAGCCGATGTGATCGTGGATCACTTGCCACGGGACTGGTTCATCGGCGCGAAGGCCAACGTGTACATCGAGACCGCGCGCCGAGCCGACGCGCTGCAGCTTCCGGCGAGCGCCATCGTCCGTCGTGGCGACCAGCCGGGCGTGTTCGTCGTCAACAGCGGTCGCGCCCATTGGCGGCCGGTGCGGCTGGGATTGACCGGGCGCGACACCGTGGAACTGGCCGGTGGCGTGGAGGCGCGCGAGGTGGTGATTGCCAACCCGTTTGCCGGCAAGAAACCAGTCGCTGACGGTCAGCGTGTCGCCGCCCCGGGGGCGAAGGAGCAGCCATGCGATCACCCCTGAAAAACGTTGAATTGCTGTCGTTGTTTTCGCAGGACGGCGCGTTCGTAGTAAGCCACGGAGTCTGCGGAGTGGCGTCCGTCGGGACCACGGCACTCCGCCCCGAAATCCCGCAGTCGCGGGAGGGCTGCGTGCCTGACTACGAACCATTGAAACGGAGTTTGCCATGAATCTGGCCGTCCGCGATCTCCGCCAGCATTGGGGCCGGTTCGGCCTGTCCTGCCTCGGGGTCGGACTGCTGCTGGCGCTGGTGTTGTCGTTTGCCGGCATTTACAACGGGTTCATCGCCGACGCGCTGGGACTGATCCGCAGTTCCGGGGCCGATCTCTGGGTGGTGCAGAAGGACACG
>JACQVT010000232.1 GCA_016209665.1 Planctomycetota bacterium
GACCGTCACCGATCGGTGTCATCGCCGCCGAGACGACCGCGACTACGCATGCCTGCCGCAAGGACACGGTTTTTCTGTAAAATCTTGGCGTGGCCGTGATTCCGCCGGCAACCGTGCAGGTACCGGGGGAAGCGTTCCCAATTGCTGCCGTGTCCGATTTTGATACACGAGCAGGGCAACGGCTGTCGAATCCGTGCCACCTCGGCTGCCGAGAAGGGTCATGGCCAGCCGCTGACCGCCTCGACCATCGCGGCCAGGTTGGCGGGGGGCGTCAGGGGGGATAGGGCACAGCCGGAGGCCAGGATGAATCGGTCGGAGTCCACGAAGACGGCCAGGCACTCGCGGCACTTGGCCCGAACCTCGTCGGGGGTGCCGCGGAGCAGGGGATCGACCGGGTCGACGTTGCCGATGATGGTCACCCGCTCGCCGCAGACCGCCCGGGCCGCCCGCAGGTCGACCTGGTAGTCGAGTTCCAGACCGGCGGCGCCGGTCTCGGCCATCAGCCGCAGGCAGGTGCTCGCGTCGCCGCAGATGTGCAGCGTGATCGGCACGTCGAGTTCACGGTGGACGGCGTCGAACACGCGCTTCTCGTAGGGCCAGGCGAATTCCTCGTAGTATCCGGGGCCGATCAGGCTGCCGCTGGCGGCCGAGTCGCCGGTGTTCAGCACGTGGGCCCCGGCCTCACCGAGGGCGATCGCGTACCGAGCGACGGCCTCGGCGCACCAGCCGAGCAGGCGATGGGCGAAGGGCGGGTCATCGAGCAGATCGAGCATGAACTGGTTGATGCCGCGGAGTTGACACGCGAGGTCGAACGGCGATTGGTCGAAGTTGCCGATGACGAGCAGCTCGTCGGCCGCGAGCCGGACGGCGTACCGCACGGCCTCGACCATCAGCGGCCAGCGGCCGGAGCGCTGCGGGTCGGGTAGCGGCAAGGTGTCGATCTGCCCGGGCGACTCGATCCACGTGCCGTGTCCGCCGGCCGGCTGGTCGAGCGGATGCTCGACGTGGGGGAAGCCGCAGGCCTCGGCGTTGACCCAGGTGTCGGCGGCGATGTAGACGCCGTCATAGCCGAACCGCCGGGCCACGTCGACCTGACAGCGGGCCAGCAGTTCGGGATCGTGCGAGTGCTCGCGGATCGGCACGCCGCACCAAGCCGCCGCCGCCTGCCCGACGATCGGCACGACGGGAACGCGGTCGTGCGGCTGACCCCACATCGCTGCCAGTGCCCGCTGCTTGCCGGTCATGGTCGCCTCCTCGGTGTCGTCGATAAGAATAAGGTAGCTCAGCGGCGATGCGTTGGAAACGACGATCGTGCCGTGCCGCCACGGTCGAGGCGGTCCAGTTCCTCCCGCAGGTCATCGAGGGAGGGGGAGTCGTCGGTCACACCGTGCGTTTTGAGCACACCGTCGGTTTCGTAACGCGACAAACCCAGAGCCTCGGCCAGCTCGGCGTGGGAGAGCCGCTGGGCGGGCCGTTACAGGCTTCGGCGCTGCCTCCAGACAGACGTGACCGCCTGGGTTGGGCGATTCGACATGCGGGGCGATCGGAGTCGGCGAGCAAGGCGCGTTGGGCGTGGCGCTCCAGCGACCGCATGGCTACCCAGGGGGGTGGCAGAGGATTGTGGCGGCCGTGTGGCCCAGCCGCCCCCCTTCGGTCTGAGCACTCAGGGTCGAAGACCGGCTGGGTTCACCGGAGGTCGGAATGCACGGTCGAGGGCGACTGTGCCACAATCCGTTGCCGCACCCGCTACCCAATGCACCGAGGGGCCAGGATGGCAGGGCTTGCGCGAATGGCTTAACATGCCGCGCTGTGCAGGAGCGACACGTCGGCTTGAGGCAGGGGGCCGACGGGGATGGAAGGACTGTCCTGCCGGCGGTTTCGGGCCGCCATTCGTTGTCAGGGGAGTCGCTTCAATGAAAACAGCATGGATACTCGCAGCAATCGTCCTCGGGGTGATGTCGGTTGGGGCTCAGGCCGCGGAGGCGGGGGCGGGCGGGGGATGGAAGCTCAAGCAGTTCATCATCACGTTCTGGTTGCCGCCGCCGGCTACGGATGAGGCGTTGGCGGCGGTGGCGGCCGAGCACTACAACCTGACCTGGACGCCGGTCGAGGGGCTGGACGTGGCGGGCAAGCATGGGCTGCGGGCCATGCTGACGAGCAATCTGCTCAGGCCGGAAGTGCTGGACGACACGGGTAAACGCGCGCAACTGGATTCACTGATCGAACGGGTGAAAAAGCATCCCGCATTGGAGGCGTACTACATCACGGACGAGCCGGGGGCGGGAGCGTTCGCGGGGCTGGGCCGGCTGGTCGCGTACCTGCGCGAGAAGGACCCGCAGCACCTGGCGTACATCAATCTGTTCCCGACGTACGCGAACGAACAGCAGCTCGGCGTGAGCGCCGACGCGGCCGAACGGGCCAAGGTGGGGTATCCGCAGAACTTCGCCGGCGTCGGCGCCGACGACAAGACGGTGCTGCGATACCGCGAGCATCTCAACCAGTTCGTCGAGATCGTCAAGCCCGACCTGATCAGCTACGACCACTATCACTTCCTGAAGACCGGCGACGGCAGCCAGTACTTCCTGAACCTGGCCCTGATCCGGGCGGCGGCCCTGGAGGCGAAGAAACCTTTCCTGAATATCGTGCAGGCCTGCGACGGCGAGAAGCCCTGGCGGCTGCCGAACGCGGCGGAGACGCGCTGGCTGGCATTCACGACGTTGGCCTACGGGGGCCGGGGGATCAGCTACTTCGTTTACTGGGGGTCGAAGGCCTACGGCGGGCTGTACCAGGACGGCAAGCCCTCGCCGATGGCGGGCAAGGTTGCCGTCCTCAACGCGGAGCTGGCCAAGTTCGGGCCGGCGCTGCTGGAACTCGACTCGGTCGGCGTCTACCACACCGCGCCGCTGCCTTACGGCGGCGAAGCCATTCCGCCCGATGCTCCGGTGCAGATCACGGGTGGCGGCGAGTTCGTGCTCGGGCTGTTCGGCAAGGGGCGGGCGGCGACCGCGTTCATGATCGTCAACCGAAGCTACAAGCAGGATGCCGAGGCGACGGTGAAGGTCCTCATTCCGGGCAGCAGCGTGCAGGAACTGGACCGCACGACCGGCAAATGGTCGGACGGGCCGACGCTGGGGCCGGATCGCACCCCCAAGATCAAGCTCAATCCCGGCGACGGGCGGCTTCTTCGAGTGGTGGGCTGACCGGAGCCGGCCCGCGATTGACGGCTCTCGTCGATTCAGCGGTTCGGACTGCCGCTGCCTTACGGGCGCGGTTCGGACGGATGGCCGCTTCTCGCCAGGTCGAGCCGGTGACCTGACCGGCGGGGTTCGCAAAGGCCTTCTCACGGACGCTCATAGAGATGGCAGCAGACACCGCTCCCCCCCGCGTGTCAGCAGAAGAAACGGGGGCGGAGCCTTATCGGCTCCGTCCCCGTTCAGCGTCAAGCAGTGAGACAGATGCTTCTTGCGGGCCGGGCGCTCACCTCGGCCGCGACCCGGCCAGGCGGCGTCTGAGGCCTTCCGCCAGGGCCAACCCGATCGCTCCCAGGAGAGCCGCCCCCGGGGCCGGAATCACCTGCGAGACCACTCCCGAGGAGCGTCGAGTGAAGCTGTTCTCGAAGAACCCGCCCGCCAGATCCGTGACGTCCAGAAACGTCCCGAGGGGCTGGTCGAAACGGGTGAAATCCATGCTGAAGCCCGGACTTCGCAGACCCGGGTTCCCGTCGAACGTTGCGGTGGGCGGCTGGAACACCAACCCCGAAATCGCTCCGTTGAATACCGCCTGCCCCCCGGCTCCCAACGACCAGCGTCCCGAGACGGTACCGATGATCATGTCATCATCGACATCGCTCAACTCGAGCAGGCCGCTCGCTGAGGCCGTGTTATGCAGACGATCGATGTTCGTCAGGTTCAGGGTGAGCTGCACCTTGGCGGCGTAGAAATCGTTGTACGCCGGGTCCCAGTCAAACCGGGCGTAGCCCGTGGGATCGGCCAGACGAGTCACGGTGCCCTTCGAGTAGTCAACGGGGGTGGCGGCGCTGCCATCGAGGTCCGTGGTATGGGTGGCCCGGAACTGCCCGGTGGTGGCCGTCAGGGGCGTGTACGAGCTGGACAGCGTCTCGTATGCGAACGACAGAACGATATCCGCCCCGGCCGGAGCCGAGGTCCAGGCCACGGCGGCGATGAACAACCAGAGCACACCGGTTTTCACGATGCATGCCCCACGTGGCATCATGCACCTCCTTTCCGCGAACGGTTCCCCGTCGTCCGCCGACCCGGGGGCCGGAGGGCGACGAAGGGTTGATGCGCCCTTCTCAGGCGAACCGCCGCTTGACCCAGCCGACCAGGCCCAGACCGATCAGGCCTAGCAGGATGGCGCCGGGCGTAGGGATGTACAGGTAGTCTTGTTTGTACTGCTTCACCCCATCCATCGTGTATATGTTGAGGACACGAACCTGGCCGATACCGGACCACGTGATTACACCGTCATCGCCGAGAGTCGTGGCTTCCAGGGCTTCGTCGTACCAAGCCTGTGCCTGAGCAGGCCCGCCGGCGAGAGAGGCAATCTCGTCTTCGATATACCAGATGGTCAACTGGAGAGCTTTCGCGTCGGCGATACGCGCGGCACCTGGGGTGTAGTCATAGTTGCTCAGACTTCCGTAGGCAAACTGGGTGTACAGATACGCCGTCATAGGGTCCAAGTCATCCCCTAGGTTCGTCTCTGCACCGCCGAGCACGGCGTGAGAGCCCGAGCCCTCGACGAAGGGGGTGGCGACGGACGTGGTACTAACGATCACATCATACGTATTCCCGATGGTGATTCCTTCATCGGTCTCGACGCAGAAGGTCTGGAACGAATTGTTCGAGAGGGGGGGCACGCCTACACCTTTGTTGGCGGCAGCATAGGCATCGACCTGAAGAATCGAAGCCGACAGCGTAAACTCACCACCCCCGTAACCCGCTCCGGGATCATAGTAACCAGTCTCTCGCGTCACTTTTGCGGTACCTGCGTAATAGTCGGCCATCACTGGCACGAAGGCGACTGACACCACTAACACTGAGAGAATCCCAATTCTCGTTTTCATTTCTAGACTCCTCATTCTGCTCGCATCTAGATCCACCACAC
>JACQVT010000253.1 GCA_016209665.1 Planctomycetota bacterium
CTGAGGCGGCGGCCACGCGGTATAATCACCCTCGGATGCCCAAGTCAGATTTGGAAACCCGATTCGTGCGAGTGGTCACGGAGTTCCGCCCGCTGCAACTGGGCGAGCCGGGCGGTCCTCCGCCCGCTGGTTCCCCGTCCGCTGGTTCTCCGCCCGCTGGTCCTCCGCCCGGCGGCCGTCCGGTCGTGCTCGCGGTGTCGGGTGGCATCGACTCGATGGTGCTGCTGCACCTGTTCTCGCGGTTCAACCAGGAGAAGAGTTGGGGTCTGCAGTTGCACGTGGCCCACCTCAACCATCAACTCCGTCGGGAGGACTCGGACGCCGACGCGGCGTTCGTCGCCGCCGAGGCCCGGGCCCTGCGGGTGCCCTGCACGATGGAGTCCGCCGACGTGGCCGCCCGGGCCAGGTCGCAGGGCGTGTCGATCGAGTTGGCGGCCCGGCAGTGCCGATACGAGTTCCTCGAGCGACTGTGCCTGAAGCTGGCGGCCCGGGTGGTGGTGCTCGCCCATCACGCCGACGACAACGTCGAGACCGTCTTGCAGCGGATCATCCGCGGGACCGGCCTCCGCGGGCTGGCGGGCATTCGGGACGTCCGGCCCATCCGCCAAGGCAGCGACATCCAGTTGTTCCGGCCGCTGCTCGCCGCCCGCCGTAGCGAGATCGAGGAGTACGCGAAAAACCAGAATGTCCCCTTTCGGGTGGACGCGAGCAACCAGACGGCCGCCTTCGCCCGCAATCGCGTCCGCAACGAGCTGTTGCCGACGCTCCGCGAGCGGTTCAACCCTCAGGTTGACGACGCCCTCACGCGGTTGTGCGAGCAGGCCCGGGCCCTCGAGGCCTACCTCCGCGAGACCTGCACCCGGATGCTCGACTCGATCGTCGTCGAGCATTACGACCGGCGGGTCGTCCTGCACGGGCCTTCGCTGGCCCGCCGTCCGCGGGTGATCCAGACGCAGCTCATTCGCGAGGTCATCCTCCACATGGGCGTCGGCGAGGGCGATGTCACGTTCGGGCACCTGAACGCCGTGGCGGACCTCGTGGCCAGCGAGGAGGGCACCAAGGAAGTCCATCTGCCCGGTGGGCTGCGGGTCGCTCGGCGGTATTCGCGGCTGGTGTTCGAGCTGGCCGCGGACCAGCCGCTCACCGCCTCCGACGAGCGGGAATTCTGCGTGTCGGCCTCCGGCACGACCAGCCTGCCGCTGTTCGGCCTGGACTTGCAGGTCGAGGCCGTTGCCGCGGATGAAGCTATGATCGCCGAACACCTGCGGCAGCGCGAGAACCGCCCCCAGTTCTGCCACGAAGAGTGGCTCGACGCCGACCGGGTCAAGCTGCCGCTCATCGCCCGGGCCCGCCGCCCCGGCGACCGGTTCTTTCCCCTGGGAATGCTTGGCATGAAGAAGCTGTCCGACTTCCTCATCGACGAAAAGATCGACGCCGACCAACGCGAGAAGGTCGTCATCCTCTGCGACCAGCTCGGCCCGGTCTGGATCGTGCCGCTGCGCATCGACCAGCGCGTGCGCCTCACGCGCATGACTCGCAACGTGCTTCGCCTGGTGGCCCGGCCCGCGTCCACGACCACCCGACCGTGACGGAATCGGCGGGGGGTCTTCAGGACCAAGGCAACTTGTTGCCGTTGTTCCGTCACTCGTCAAACGAGGAAGCGTCAACGAGTTGACGCGGTCCTCGGGGAAGAATGCGGGCCACCAATTCTGTCCCACACCCGGCCGCGAACCTGTTCACTGGTTCTGGCCGGCCGTATCATGGTTTCATGTCCAGATCCGCCTGGGCGGGCCTGATTACGGTGTTCCTGGTTGCGGCCACGGTACGCATCGGCTGGGTGGTCGCTCGCCACGGTCGCGACCCGGATACGCTGTCCTACCCCGATGAATACGCCTACCGGTTGGCCGGCCGCTCGCTGGCCGCGGGCGGCGGCCTCATCGACGAGTTTGGCTACCGCGCGACGTACATGCCGGGCTACCCCGCCTTCATCGCCGTCTTCGAGCGCCTGCATCTGCCGCTGATGGCGACGCGGCTGACGCAGGCCGTGCTCGGCGCACTGGTAGCCCCGGCAACGTTCCTGCTGGCCCGAGCGGGAGGCGGGCATCCCCGCCCGCCTGATCGCATGGGGGGCGGGCATCCTTGCCCGCCTCTGACCGCACCGTCATTCCGTGGCTGCGTCGCGCTTTTCGCCGGTCTGGCCGCTGCCCTCGATCCGTTCCTGGTGTTCTTCTCCGGCCTGCTGCTGACGGAGACGCTGTTCGCGGTCGTGCTGGTCGCCTCCTGGTGGCTGGTGTTGCTGCTCGTCGACCGCAACCGCCCGGCCTCGCTGCCGGTATCATTCGGGGTTGGCTTGCTGTTGGTGATCTGCGTGATGCTGCGGCCGGCATCGACCATCATGATCGCGATCGCGCCCGCGATGGTACTCGTGTACCGCGGATTCGCGCGGCCGGCGTGGTGGTCCGCCGGCGTGATTGTCGCCGTGGCAATCGTGGGCTTGTTCCCCTGGGCGGCCCGCAACGCCAACCTCCTGGGCGAGTGGCGGTGGACGACCACCCGCGGGGGTATCTCGCTCTATGACGCCATGCACCCCGGCGCTACCGGTGGTAGCAGCTTGGCCGCCACCAAGACGGACGCGGGCGCTGCCGGCTTGAGCGAGCTGGAGTGGGATCGCTACTGGCACGATCGAGCGATGACCGCCGTTCGAGCCGACCCCGGCCGCGTCGTCACGCTGGCCGCCCGCAAACTTCTCCGCACCTGGAACCTCATCCCCAACGAGGAGAACAGTCGCCGCGGGGCCCCGGCGATCGTCAGCGCGGCCTGGATGATCGCCGCGCTGGCAACCGCCGCCGTCGGCTGGTGGCAGGTGCGGCGGGCGGTGCGTTGGTGGACGGTTCTCCTCGTCCCGGTCGCGTCGTTCACGTTATTGCACATGGTGTTCGTCGGCAGCGTTCGGTACCGCATCCCGGTGATGCCGATGATGTTCGTCCTGTCCGCGGCCGGCGTGTGCCAGCTTCTCCGCGGTCGCGCGGCGGGCCGCTCAACCACGACCGCGCCGGTTGATGGATCAACCCTGGGGGGCCGATCGACGTGACCAGCACCCAGCCAGGAGGGTGGGGAGGCCACCAGCGGGTTCGCCGCCCGGTGTCCCGGTTGCGCCAGGCGGCCGGCGTGTCGCTGCTGCTGATCGTGGTCCTCGGCTACGTGTGCTACCGCTATCTCACGGCGGAGGCACGTCTGCGCTACTTCGCCGAGCAGTGGTTGCAGGCCTTCACCGGCGGCGAGGCCCGGGTCGAGCGAGTGGAGTTCGCCCCGGCGTCCGGGCTGCACTTGGTGGGCGTCACGGTCGCCACGCCCGACACGGGTGACTTCCACCCCCTCGGCGCATCACTCGAGGAGCGCACGGTCTTCTCCGCCGGCACCGTCCTGTTCCGCTTGCAGCCGTTCAGCATCATCTCCGGCGATCTGATCGTGCCCGAGATCATCGCGGTCAATCCGCGGTTGACGCTGGTCGATCGCACGTCCGACGGGCTGGGCAACTGGGAGGGCATGCTCGCCCGCCGCAAGCCGGGTAGACCGGGCAAGGGCCGCACCCGACTGCCTGGAATCCGGCTGCGCAACGTCGAGGTCCGGCAATACCGCCTGAACGAACGGGGCCGGCTCGGCGGTGTGGTGCAGACCTTCTACGCGGGCGCCCGGCCGCTGGCCGACCGGCCGCAGGTCTACGACCTCAGCGTCACCAAGATCGTCCCCGGCCAGGACGCCCAGACGTGGAGCGGGGAGGCCGGCCGCCTTCAGATCGACATGGATACCCGGGCGGTCAGCGGTTCGCTGCCGTCGCTGTCGCTCGAGGAACTGCTGTTCGCCGCTCCGCCCGAGATTCACCGCTGGCTGGACCTGCTCGACCTGGGCGGCTATGTGCGGGCCGAGACGTTCCATTTCGACCCCAAGGCCGGAACGCAGGCCAGCCTGACCCTTCGCGACGCCCGCCTGTCGATTCCCATCGACGATGTCGAAACGAGGCCGGCCCCGACGGGGCGCTACCTCCAGTTCTCGAACGTGGCGGGCAGCATCCAGTTCGACGGCGAGGCGGCCCAGGTCGACTGGCAGGGGCTGTTCCGCCAAAGCGTCATGCAGGTCAGAGGCCGGCTCGTGCTGCCCGCGGGCGGCGGCGGGCTGGCAGGGCTGGGCTTCGACCTCGAACTCACGGCCACGCAGGTGCCGTTGCCGCGGGCCGACGAACACACCAGCGAGCCCGAGAAACGGTTCGTCCGTCGCTGGGATCGGCTGGCCGCGTTCGTTTACGACTTCGACGGACGCGGCAACGTCGATCTCGCCCTCAAGCTGCACAAGGAGGCCGGCCCGGACAAAGGCATCGAGTTCGTCGAGGGAGTCCTCAGGCCGCGCGGTACCTCGGCGGCCTTCCGGGAATTCCCGTATCGCCTGTTCGATATGGCCGGCGAGGTGCGGTTCCGCCGCGACGGCAAGATCGATCTGGTCGAGCTTACCGGCACGCACGGTGGCGGCCGGGTGACCATCAACGGCCAACTGAGCGGCCCGACCCGCCGCGACCGCGTGCGGCTGGACATCCAGGGCAAGAACATCGCCCTTGACGCGGACCTGCTCGATTGCCTCCAGCCCGACGACCGTGAGCTGTGCCGGCGATTTCTGCGGCGAGCAAACCTCGATCTGGACATCAGGATGGAACGTCCCGCCGCCCTTGACACGCCGCGCGGCTCTGCCGCTTTTGGTCGCCGAGGCGACCGCGGCGAGTCAAGGGCCGCCGCCGAGGGCCAGGAGTCGGTGCCGTGGACCTCCAGCGTCAACGCCACGTTCCTCGACGGGGAGTTCTTGTACGCCGGCTTTCCGTACCCGCTCGATCGGCTTCGAGGGCAGATGCGGATCGGCGGCGGAACGATCCGTCTGAACGATCTGACCGGCCGCCATGGGAGCGCCACCGTGCGGGTATCGGGAACGGCTGCCCGGGATGGCGGCCAGGCAGACGGCCTGGACCTGCGGTTGCAGGCGACGGATGTGCCGCTCGACGATGTCTTGGCCGCCGCGCTGCCCGTCGACGTCCGCGGCCTGTACCAGCGCTGCGCCCCGACCGGGCGGGCCGACATCAACGGACGGCTGTTCATCTCGGCTGCGGCCCTTGACTCGCCGCGGTCGCCGCGGCGACCAAAAGCGGCAGAACCGCGCGGCGTGTCAAGGGCGGGCGGGGACATGGAGTACGACCTGAACGCCCGCCTGAGCCGCGCGGACCTCAGCTTGCCGATGACGGAGAAGTCGTCCGCCGCGGCTCGGTTGACCGGAGTCGACGCCGAGCTGCACATCATGCCCGAACGACTGACCGTGCGATCGCTGAGGGGACGATTGGGCGACTCGCCCTTGACGATCGAAGGCAGCCTGGCGCTGGCCGGCACGGGACCGGCGATCTCAGTACGGGTGGCC
>JACQVT010000275.1 GCA_016209665.1 Planctomycetota bacterium
GCGGCGTGATGTCGTAGCCGCTCTTGGAGTACACCACCCGCCCCGACGCCTCACCGCCGGCCGGCGGTGAGGCGTCGGGGCGGGTGGTGTACTCCAAGAGCGGCTACGACATCACGCCGCTGAGCCGGGAGCGCATCGAACAACTCGCGGCGGACCTCACGCCGCAGCAGCGCGACATCCTGCTGGCCAAGGGCACCGAGCGGCCGTTCTGCGGCCTGCTCGTCGACAACAAGGAGGAGGGAACCTACGTCTGCCGACTGTGCGGCCTGCCGCTGTTCGCCTCCGACTCGAAGTTCCATTCCGGCACGGGCTGGCCCAGTTTCTTTAGGCCGATCGACCCGGCCCACGTCCGCGAGGTGCGCGACGCTGGCCACGGTATGGTGCGGACGGAGACGCTCTGCGCCCGCTGCGGATCGCACTTGGGGCACGTCTTCGACGACGGCCCGCGGCCTACCGGGCTTCGTTACTGCATGAACTCCGACGCCTTGCGGTTCTTCAAGAAGGGCGCCGATCTGCCCCCCGACTCGCGGCCCACGGCCATCGAGACGGCCTATTTGGCGGGCGGGTGCTTTTGGGGTGTCGAGGACCGCCTCCAGCAGGTGCCCGGCGTCATCGACGCCGTCTCGGGCTACCAGGGCGGCGCGACCAGCCGGCCGAGCTACGAGCAGGTCTGCTCGCACACCACCGGCCACGCCGAGACCGTCCGCGTGACGTTCGACCCCAAGCGAGTCACCTACCGCCAACTGCTGGAGTGGTTTTTCAGAATCCACGATCCCACGCAGCTCAACCGCCAGGGGCCCGACGTGGGCGATCAGTACCGCTCGGCGATCTTCACCACCAGCGACGAGCAACTCAAGCAGGCGAAGGAATACATCGAGGAACTGTCGAAGTCCGAGCGGCTCCACGGCCGCGAGATCGTGACCGTCGTCCAGCCGGCCGCCCCATCCCCCTTTTACGAGGCCGAGGGCTATCACCAGGACTACCACGCCCGGCACGGCGGCTCGTGCCCGCTGCCTTCAAGGTGATCACCGCGAGACAATATCCGCCTCGCGCAGCCCCCGGCCCGCTCCGGATAGATTGTCCAGCCGCATCTCTGAGTATTTTCGCGAGAGGATGATGCCATCCGCCCCGCCCTTAAAGGCCGCCTTGACCGCCTCGCGGACGTCATCCGGCGTGGTCTTCTTCTCGTCCTTGCCCGTGGGGATATCCACGTCGATTCCCGGATATACTGCCGCTCCGCCGGCGACTCCTTCTTTGGCACGTAGGGTCTCTCGAAAGACGTAGTCCGCAGAGAGGCCGCCCGACGGGAGATCCTCGAGGCCCTTCTCATCGTACCCCAGGACGCGGTAATGGAACCGCAGCGCCTCCTCGGGCTCCAGATCGCCGAAGAACGTCCGGTGCACGTTGCGGATGTAGTTGGCGAATCGAGGCCCGCCGCAGTTGTTGTACATGACGGCCTTGAAGAAGTCCGCGTGCTCGGCCAGCCGGGCGTAGTCCTGCTCGGCCCGCCAGAAAGGGCTGAACGAGTTCAGGTGCCAGATGTGAAAACCCACCTGTACGTCCCGGCGGACCGATTTGGCGGCACTGTGGATGAGGGCGTATGCCTCGTGTTGCCCGTCCGACCAGAGCTTCTCCCAGGCCAGGAGTTCGGGATACTCGACCAGGGTCCGCCAGAACTGTACGAAGTGGCCGTCGCGCGGCCTTTCGCCCTTGCGGGCCGACTGGACGAAGCCGGCCAACTGCCGGTAGCCGGCGATCGCTCGGTCGGTACTGATTCCGCGCTGCCTGGCCTCCTCGCGGCAGAACTCGCAGAAGCAGCCCACTCGCGTGGGGTCGCCGCCCCCGCCGTGGCTGGCGCCGAGGGCGTTGTTCAGCGGCCCTTGTCGCTCGGAGCCCCACATGAGCCCCGCAACCGGGTAACTCGTCGCGTAATCTCGCGTCAATCCGTCGAGGAAGTGGCGGTAATCCGGGTTGCGGAGGCACAGTGAGTTGAGCCGGCGGCCCTCGAGGTCGACCTCCTGCACCTTCTCGATTCCGGGGAGGTTCCCGCGCCACACATCTTCCGCCCAGCAGAAGATGCGAACACCTCGCTTGCTCGCCTCCGGGAGCACGGCCTCCAGAATGTCCAGCCGCCCGTGGTCGGGGGCCTTGAGGTCCTTCAGGACGGTGTCCTGGTAGAACTCGGGATGCGGCGTGGCGAAGTTGCCGCCGTGGAAATCCAGGTCGTATTCCTGTTTCCCGTGGTCCGGCAGCGGTTGGCCAGGCACCTGCCGCCCGCCGATCCCTCGCCCGTACGTGAAGACGGCAAGGAAGACCGCGTTGACGTGGGCCCGTTCCTGGACGGTGTCCAGCACCCGCGCGACCCCCTCGTCGACGAAAGAGACCGCGCCGATCTGAATACCGATCAGCTTGCCGGCCGGTTGCGTTGCCGGTTTGTCGGGTGAGGGTTCGGCCCGCGCGTTCGCGGCGAGCAGCGACGCGGCCACGGCGCCGCCCGTTGTCTTGAGTAGGTCTCGACGGGTCGGCCACAAGGGTCGAGTTGGCATGGAGAGTCCTCCTCCGCGAGATGAAAGCGGCAGCGCCGGCAGGACTGCTTCCCGGATACCGGCGGCGCGTCAGCCGGCGGTGGGTGACGGCGTGGCGGCTTTGGCGCTCGCCGACGCGAGGAACGTGGCGAAGTCCGAGAGCGACAGCCCGCCGCTGATCCGCTCGACCTCGTTGCCCGCCGGGGACAGCACGACAAACGTCGGCACGCCGGTGATGTTGTACTTGCGGGCCAGGTCCGCGTGCTGGTCGACGTCGACGTGGACGGTTACCCAGTCGGTCAGGGCCTTGGCCGCCGCCTGTTGGGTGAACACCTCGGCATCCATCGCCTTGCACGACGTGCACCAGGTCGCCTTGAACGCCAGGAGGATCGGCTGGTTCTTCCGCGCTCCGGCGACGACGGCGGCGTCGTAGTCGTCGATCCAGGTGACGGCCGACGGCCCCGCCGGCGCCGACGAACGATGGCTCACCCACAGGTAGGCCGCCGCCAGGGCCACCAGCCCGATCAGCAGCACCTTGCCCCCGCCGCAACTCGGGCACCGGCTGCCTGACGTCGGGCATGACTCGCCTGATGCGGCCCCGCTCGCGTTGTTGGTCGATCGTTCGTTCATGGCCCTATTGTAGTGCGGCCGTCCCCGAAGACACAAAGCCCCCCGCCCGGGGGGCGACAGAACCGGAGGGGGGTTTCAGGACCAAGGCAACTTGTTGCCGTTCTTCCTCCGCCTGCCAAGGAAGAATGCGTCAACGAGTTGACGCGGTCCTATGGAAGCAAGGCATTACGCCACCACCGCCCAAGCTGCCACGCACCCGGGCCGAACCGTCCCGCCCGCCCCGTGTGAGCAGGCGGTCTGCCTACTATTGCATCCCTCGCCGGCGCGGTATCATAGTGCGAATCTCCCCGTTACCGCTTCGGGCTGAGGCGGGCGGCGGGGGCCACTCTGGCGAGGGACCTTCGGTCCCGTGGAGGTAGCCATGAATCCCGAACGACAGGCGGAGTCGGATCCCCGAGTCCGGGCGGCGGTGATGAGTCGCCGCGAGGCGTTGGCCGTCGGCACGTTGGCCCTGCCCAACCTGCTGCTGCGGTCGGTGTTCACGCTGGGCTTGCTCTATGCCCTGCTCGGCCTGGTGCTGATCGCGGTCGTCGAGGCGGGCTACGCCACGCCGGAACTCGCGGTGCTGATCGGCGTCGCCGTGGCCATCGCTCAGTTTGTGTTCGGCCCCTGGATCATGGACCTGAGCCTGCGCTGGCTCTACCGGATGCGGTGGGTCGAGGCCGACGAACTGCCCGGCCACCTGTGCGACTTCGTGCAGTATGTCTGCGAGGGCCAGCGGATCCGGTTCCCCGACTTCGGCGTGATCGACGACGGCGCGCCGCAGGCCTTCACGTATGGACACCATCCCAACAACGCGCGGATCGTGATCAGCCGCGGCCTGATGGACATTCTCCAGCCGGCCGAACTCGAGGCCGTCGTCGCCCACGAGCTGGGCCACGTCCGCAACTGGGACATGGCGCTCATGACCGTAGCCCAGCTTGTGCCCCTGCTGCTGTACTACGTGTATCGAGTCGGCATCCGAGTGTCGCGGGCGACGGACAAGAAGGGGCGAGGGGTGGCGATCGCCGTCGCCGTCGGAGCCTATGTCGTCTACATCGTGAGCGAGTACATCGTGCTGTGGTTCAGCCGGACTCGCGAATACTTCGCCGACCGGTTCGCGGGCAGCGTGACCGGCAACCCGAACGCCCTGGTCACGGCCCTGGTGAAGATCGCGTATGGCCTGGCGGCCCAGGAACAGCAGGAGGCCAGCGAGGCCGAAGCAAAGAAGGACAAGAAGGCCAAGCAGCGCGAGCTGGCCGGCGTCGGGCCGCTGGGGGCCCTGAACATCTTCGACCGGCACAGCTCCGTCAACATGGTCGTGTGCGCGGGAGGCGGCGGGACCGGGTCGTCCGGGGCGGCCTGCCCGGACCTCGAACTGGTCAAGGGCGCGATGCAGTGGGACCTCTGGAACCCGTGGGCGGGTTTCTACGAGCTGAACTCGACGCACCCGCTGATCGCCAAGCGGATCAACTACCTGAGCGATCAGGCGGCGGCGATGGGTCAGGAGGCCCTGGTGCTGTTCGACCGCGTGAAGCCCGAATCGTACTGGGACGAGTTCCTCGCCGACGTGTTCGTCTGGCTCCTTCCGGTCCTGGGCTTCCTGGCCGGCGTGGCGATCTGCGTGGGCGGGCTGGCGACCCAGGCCGTCTCACCGGCGGTTCTGGGCCTGGCCCTGATCCTCGGCGGTGCGGGCTACCTGATCAAGACGTTCTTCGCGTACCGCAGCGGCATCTTCCCGAACCTGACGGTGGCGGCCCTCATGGGCCACGTGAAGGTCTCACCCGTCCGGCCGGTGCCGGCGACGTTGGCGGGGACGATTATCGGCAAGGGCGTGCCCGGGCTGATCTGGAGCGAGGACTTCGTGATGCGCGACTCGACCGGGATTCTCTTCCTCGACTACCGCCAGCCACTGGCCATCTGGAATTTCCTGTTCGGCCTGATCCGCGCCGGGCAGTACCAGGGCCGTCAGGTCCGCGTCACCGGCTGGTTCCGCCGCGCCCCGGTGCCCTACATGGAAATCTACCAGATCGAGACCCTCGACGACGGCCGCAAACGCACGTGTTACGCCTGGCACGCCCGCATCGCCACGGCCGCCATCCTCATCGCCGCCGGCATCGCCCTCAGCGGCTGGCTGGCCACGACGTGACGAGGTCGGAAAAACCGTCCTGACAACTCTTCTGGCCTTATTGAAGCTCAGGTGCGTTGTTGTGCGGGATCAGACCGGGCGAGTGTGGAAGGGGCCAGTCAAGAAAGAGTAGCCAGATGGGCGGATGGATTGGAATCGCTACAACAGTGATTGGCGCGGCGCTGTTGTTCAGTCTCGGGCATCCGTGGTTTGGCGGGGCCGCACTTGGGATTGCGGTTCTGCAGTTCTGGTCATTCGGGATCATGCACAACTACGCCTATGAACCTGTGGCTCGACATATGCGAGCGCTCGATGAGCTTAGAAAAGATGGATTCCCTGAAGCTGATGCCAAGATGCTTGAAGCGATAAAGCCCGAACCCAACCCTATGCTGGCCCCGAATTGGGTCACCGTCCTAAATTTGTTGGCAACCCTCGTCGGCGCTGGGCTATTCGTGGTCGCGTTGGTGCTTTGGGTCATGAAGTAGTGAGGACTCGAAAGACAAGGTGGACTGGTGGCTGCAGGCTTCCTGCCTGCGCACCCCGGTCCAGCAGATCGGACTGATGAGCGAGTGACGCCCGACGACGGGAACGCCAGAGGTTCTCTTTCGCATCGCCCACGCCGGTGGTGCGGATGAATATCACGCGCCCGCCACGAGTTCCTTTCTCGCCGCGAGCATCGCCCTGAGCGGCCGGCGGGTAACACCGTGACGGCCAGCGTTGACGTAGCCGCGGAACGGAAGAACTGGATGCGGGCCCCTTGCGATTCCCCTAGGCGTTCCAGCCTCGGGTACAACGCGCCCTCACTGCGACTGGGGTAACTATGGGTAACCGAAAGAAGGATCGCAAGGGACGAGGGGAAAGAAAGAGGATCGAGCGCTACAAGAGGACCGGGAAGAAGCTGCAGCCACCCTTGGCAACCTACCCGGGCGTGAAACAGGTGGACTACCACCGGCAACTCTTGCCGCAGCTGCTCTGGCTGGAGTCACTGCTTGACCTTTACGGCGAGAACAGGCTCCCAGGTATCGTGTATCCCTTCCTCGATCTTGTGGATGCGCTGGGAACCACCGGCCCCGACCCCGTATCTGGGCTGGTCGAGAGCTTCGCCTTCGTTCCGGCAGCAAAAAGGCAATCTTTCGTCTCTGACAACAGGAGCGTCGTAGAGATAGCGGTGATCAAGCCGTTCCTGTCCGCCCTTCACCTCTATCGCGACTGCCCCATGAATTGGCTCATGGCCTCCTACGAAGGAGCACACGAGGACTGTGATCTTGATTCGGCCATCACATCGGTGAAGAAGTGGACAGCCAGTCTTCTTGATCGCGTTGGTGAGCACTCCAACATGGTTCGAGCCATCGTGTTCGCGCGGTATCTCAAGGCC
>JACQVT010000021.1 GCA_016209665.1 Planctomycetota bacterium
ATCTGCCCGTCGGCCGTCTCGTAGATCGCCGGAGCAGTACCGAGCGGTGTATAGGTCCCGCCCTGCGTATCGGCGCTCAGTGTCTGCGTCACCCTCGGCAGGACCACGGCAGCCGCCCGGACGCCCACGGCCGGTATCAGCACCGCACCCACGCCGATGAGCAGGCAAAACGCTCTGCCGGGAGCCCATCGCCCGTGAAGGTCAAAACCGTGGTTGGTGCGTGCCGGCCTGCGGAAGGTTTTGCTGGATGTCATGGGTACTCGACCTTGCTAACTGGCTGAGCAGACTCAGGTTGCGCGCGAAGTCGACGACGTCGGCTTCTGCTCGTCGGACCCCCGCCGATGTCGGGAGGTCTGCCCTTGCTGGACCGGAGTCCCTCCCCCGGTCAGGGCGGGCGGTACCATATCCTACCGTGACTCAAATGTCCTGCCAATCGCGCCGGAATCGGGAGGCGGCAATCGGTGATCGGCAGTCGGCAATCGGGAATCGGCCATCGGCAGTCGGACAAGACCGAGTCAACGAGCCGCAGGCTTTATCCCCGCGCGTGGCTGGGATTCTGCGGACACCGTGGGTGCGGGGGTCCGCGGCGACGGTGCTCCTGCTGCCTTACCGGTGAGCTTGCCCCCCGATGGGACCGCGGCCAGGTACTCGCCGAAGAACGAGACCGTGCGGAGGGCATAGTACTCCGGCCGGACGATGACGCACTGGTTGTGCTTGGCCCCCGGCACGACCCACAACGACTTGGGGCCCGGGGCGGCCTCGTACAGCAATTGCGACTGCTCCACGGGGATGTAGCTGTCGCGCTCGCCGTGGATGAACAGGATGGGCCGCGGCGGGGACATCCCCCGCAGGGCCTTGCGGACCGAGGGGAACGTGCAGTTCAGCTTCCGCCGGCACTCCCTAAACAGCATCCACCGCAGGAACCGCCAGAACTGCGGCGGGTGGTTCTCGTAGACGAACCGGACTTTGGCGAAGATGTAGGCCCAGCGCTTCATCAGGTGTTCGAGCACGGTGTCCGAGCTGAACGCCCCGTCGGCGACGATGGCCTTGACGCGGGGGTTGTTGACCGACGCCAGGATGGCGGCCCCGGCCCCCCGCGAGATGCCGAACAGTCCGATCTCCGGCGGGCGGCCCTCGCGCTCCAGCAATTCCTCGACGTAGGCGATGGCCCCCAGCATGTCGTTGACCTCGCGTTCGCTCGGCCATTGGCGGGGCTGGTAGCCCGGCTCGTGGCTGGACTCTCCGTGGCCCCGGTAGTCGAAGCTGAACACGTCATAGCCCGAGGCCAGCAGCGGCCGGCAGTACCGGGCGCAGCTATACATGTCGCTGGAGAACTCGTGCGAGAAGATGATCATGCCCCGGGGCGCACCGCCGTGGTTGCCCCGCAGCAGCATGCCGCACAGGTTCAGGTTGTCGAAGGCCCGGAACGCGACCCGCTCGCCGTCGATCCGCTCGAAGTCCCGCGGCCCCATCGCCAGCGGCGGCGGCGTGTCGCGGATGATGTTCAGCATCAGCCGGACGTACTTGCGCAGGATGAGATAGCTGACCGTCCAGATGAACAGGAAGGTCACGAACATGGAGGCCATCGCCCAGTTGCGGGCGATGTACTGCCACCACACGGCACCCAGCGTGCTGGCCGCCAGCGATGTCACTTCGACGTCGACCAAGGCCCTACTCGAACCCCCCAACGACCGCGCCAGCCTGATGATAGACCCCTCCTCGCCCGGGTTCAAGCCCCCCGCGACGCCAGCGCCGGAACCCCGGAGCCCGGGGGGATAGGCGGACCGCAGTCTTTGCACAGGACCGCGTCAACTCGCTCAGTCGAGTCGCCGTGGCGACTTGTTGACGCATCCGCCTTGGGGAGCAGGCACAATGACAAGCCGACGATTCGGTCTGACCAACAAGGCTGGGAAGCTGAATGATGGACACCGATCGCTTCTCCCTCCCCTCATTTGCGGACCCTTGCTGCCGACCCTCAATCTGAATAGAATATGTGCATGAGCCAGGTGGCAGCGACGGTTCCGGAAAAGATCCATATCACTCGCACGCCGGGCGTGTGTGCCGGCAAGCCATGCATCGCCGGCAGCCGCATCCGGGTCCAGGACGTTTATGTCTGGCACGAGCTTCAGGGCAAAAGCCCTGACGAGATCGTCAGCAGCTTTCCCCAGCTCACCCTGGCCGACGTGTATGCAGCGTTGGCCTACTTCTGGGACCACCGTGACGAGATCCTCCTCGAGATGCGGGAGCAGGAGGATTTGGTCGAGCAGATGAAAGCTCAGTTCCCCTCAAAGCTTGCCGATCGGCCAGGGGCCCAGGGGAATGCGATTCCATCTCGATGAGCACGTGCCCCACGCGATTGCCAAATGTGACCGAGGATCAGATGCGCAATCATGTCGAGTTCTGTTGAGACGGCTGCGAGGTTAGGCCGCAGCGACCAAAAACATCTCTCGTCGAAACGAACCCATTTTCGCCCGCCCCACCTCGCACGGCAATTCCATCACCGGCAAAGGGATACGAACTCACGCCCCGTCGACCGACCACACCGG
>JACQVT010000238.1 GCA_016209665.1 Planctomycetota bacterium
CCCGACGATCACGCTCGCGTCGCCCAATGGGGGCGAATCGTGGCCGGCCGGCACCGCGCAAGCGGTCACGTGGACGAGCACCGATCCGGCGGGCTATGTGCTCGTCGAGCTGGACCGGGCCGGGAGCTTCCACTCCTATCTGGGCTACGCCCTGATGGCCGATGGGCAGCTCGACTGGGACATCTGCCCCTACATCGGCGACGCCGCGGACTACACGATCCAGTTGATCGCAACGGGCCCTTGCGGTGAGCCCGTCGAGGACGCCGGCGACGGGCCGTTCACCATCAGCGGCTCGCTGCCGCCGCCGCCCACGCCGACGGTGACGGTGGCGTCGCCCAACGGCGGTGAAAACTGGACCGCCGGTACCATGCAGACGGTGACGTGGTCGAGCACGAATCCCCTCGGCGACGTCTCCATCGACCTCTATCAGGGGGGCGCGTTCGTGGGCACGCTCGGCACGGCCGCAATGTCCGCCGGCAGCTTTACCTGGAACGTCTGTCCGTCGCTCGGCGACGCCGCCGACTATATGATCGCCGTGGTGGGGGCCGACGCCTGCGGCGAGTCCGTCCAGGACTTCAGCGACGCCTCGTTCACCGTCAGCGGCTCTCAACCCACACCCGCCCTGACCATCACCAGCCCCGCGGGCGGCGAGACCTGGTCGGCATTCACCACTCAGACCCTCACCTGGTCCGCCACCGACCCGAGCGGCACCTGCTACGCGTACCTTCTCACTTTCATCGGCCCCAACTTGCAGGACGTGGAACTGATCGGCAGCGCGCCCATGAGCGGCGGCCAACTCGCCTGGAGCATCGACCAGTGCCACGGCCGGCTGGCCGGCGCGACTTACGAGATCCTCATGACCTACGGCTGCGAGCAGAGCCCGCTCGCGGCGGCCAGCGCGGCGTTCGACATCACCCCCGTGGGCATCTTCGGCGACCTCAACGACGATTGCCTCGTCGACGCTGACGACGTCGACATCCTGGCCGGCTGCGCGTCGGGGCCGGCGGTCGCGCACGACGGCACGCCGCAATGCCAGATAGCCGACATCGACTTCGATCAGGACGTCGACGACGCGGACTTCGCCATCCTCCAGCGCTGCCTCGGCACCGCCGCCGCCCCGGTCGATCCAAGCTGCATCCAGTAATCCCGCCGGACATCGTGACCGCGGCAGTAGCGTCCGGTGCCCTCGCCGGACGACTTCCCGCGCCGAACTCACCGGCGAGGGCGCCGGCCGCTACAACCCCGCGTAAGACGTCGCCCTTGACACGCCGGCGACGCGAAGCGTCGGGCCTGTGGCCCACGAGCAAAGCTCGCCCGGCGCGTCAAGGGTCGCGTCTCAGTACCGGGCCTCGACTTCGATCTTGCCGCCCCTCCCGGGCAGGATCACCCACTCCCGGGCGGCGTCGAACTTGGCGTGCGGCAGGCCGTTGACCTGCACCGACTGGATGGGCTTGCCGTCCGGGTGACGCAGGCGCAGATAGATGAGGTTGGGGTTGACGCTGGACTCGGGGCGGTCGAGGACGGCCTTGATTTTGCCGCCGTCGGCCTGGGCGCCGATGCGGAGGGACAGCGAGCCGAAATGCGTGGCCGCCCGCTCGATGCCCACGCTCTTGCCGCCGGCGAGCCAGTACCGCGGGATCGCCTGGCCCAGATACAGATCCCCGCCGCGCTCGTGCACGAACATCAGCCGAAGCCAGTAAGTGGACTGGGCCTCATCCGACGACTTGAAGTGGTCGCCGGCCGGGTAGCCCAGCTCGGGCATCGAGTGCTCGTTGCACATCCGGGTGTCGGGATAGAACGCCGACGCAAACGGGTTGAAGTACGCCCGGAGGAAATGCTTGATCTCGTCGCGGTACAGATACGGCAACGGCCCGCCGAGCAGGTTGGCCTGCATGGAGAAGCCGCCCCGCGAGAACCAGAACCGGTCGAACGAAGGGATGGCGTAGCCGTAGTCCGTCGAGATGTACAGGTTGTCCTCGAAGTCCTTGAGGATCCAGTCGGCCTGCGGCGACTTGGGATCGATCAGGTCGCTGATCAGCAGGTGGATCGAGCCTTCCAGCGTCTCGCGGAGCCAGCCGTGGCTGCGCCCGCGCTCCCGCAGCCGCGAGGGGTAGCGCGGCACGTAGGTGCCGTCGCGCAGCCGAACCACCGGGGCGAGGATTCGCGACTCCTCCAGTCCGCGCATCAGGTCTTCGTGAAAGGCCTTGGCTTCCGCCTGTAGGCGGGCCGCCTCGGGGTGGTCGAACTCCGCCAGGGCGGCGGCCAGGGCCGAAAAGCCCCAGTCGGTGCAGGCGTTGGTTACCATCCAGGTCCAGTAGTCCGTGACGTCCTCCAGTGAACCGCTGGGCAGGAACCCGTACTCGATGGGTCGCGAGCCGTCCGGGTTGAGCTTCATCGTCGCCTGCCGCTCGCGGGTGACCCACTCGCAGCCCGCGACCATCTTCGGCGCCGCTTGCTCCATCCACGTCCGGTCTCGCGTGTAGTACCAGTGCTGGGCCAGGCCCCACAGAACCCAGCCGTGGCTCTTGTTGTAGCCGCCGTCCGAATGCCCGCCGGCCCCGTAGAACGTCCCCTCCTTCGACTTGAAGTTGCCGGGCATCGCCACCGTGCCCTGATAATCAAGAAACGACTGGTAGCACCGCCGGGCCAACTCGTGGTACCCGCGAAGGTCGAAATTGTCGATCATCATGACCGACTCGTCGGGGTAAACGCCGTAACTGAACGTCCCGACGTGAGCGTGCAGCCGGTCGGTCCCGATCTCCTGGTAGCAGTTGACGATCAGGTGCCGCAGGTGGGCCTTGAAGAAGTCGTTCAGCCACGGCTCGGGGGTGTGGATCTGGCAGCCGCGAGCCGTTACCTCCTCCCAGAAGTGGCAGACACGTTCGACATCCGCCGCAAAGTCGCGCCGGTCCAGGGCCGCGACCTCGGCATCCATGTCCAGGGCGACCCTTGACTCGCCGGGCGAGGGCTCGCGGGCCACAGGCCCGACGCTTCGCGTCGCCGGCGTGTCAAGGGCGATCGACGGGATCAGGAAGTACAGGTCGCACGCCTGGGCCGGCTCGAGGGTGCGCGTCCAGCGCAAACCGTTACCCTGCGGCTCGATCTGGCCCGGCTCGAGGTTGCGGGCCATGTAGCGCAGCCGGTCCTGATCCGTGAACTTACCGAGCACCCGCCCGTTGACGTACGAGAGCTTCTCCCGGCCGTTCTGCGAGGTCAGCAGCAGTCGCGCCGTCCCCGCCTTGTCCGCCGAGAGGTTCACAATCCGCACCCGCATCAGCAGGATGCCGGGGTCGTCGAGCGTCACGCCGGCCAGGTCGCTCCGCAGGCTGTCCAGGATGGTATGCTGCTCGTACGACAGCTCGCCGTCGCGGTAGCACGTGGTCAGCAGGGGCAGGAAGCCGTCCTTCAGGAAACGCCGATTCACGTGATGGTCGTTGGGGAATCCGAAGCCCAGGGTGAGCAGTTCACCCTCCCAGGCTCGCCGCTCCGTGTCCTTGGGGCTGGGCGGCAGGCGGAACCATCGTCGACGCCCGCCCAACACGATGTCGCCGTTGGGGTTCTGGTGCATGGCGTTGCGGTTGCCGGGCAGGCCGTGGACGAAATACAGCGGCCGCTTGAGCGGCATCGCATCCCAGGCGCCGGTGAGCGTCTGCTCGGCCTGATCGAACACGCGGCGGTAGACGGTTCGGCCGGCGAACTCCTTGCGGGCCGCCCGGTAGCCCTCCAGCGTGATCGGATCGTCCGCTCGCACCACCAGTACGCCAAGATCGTCGATGAGGATGCGGTCGCCGCGGGCCACCTCGTCGGCGGCGAACGAGAATGGCCGGCCGTCGGCCCGAACCGTGACGATCGTGCGGTCGAAACCGGGATTGAGCTGATCCGCCGTCATCAGCAGGTCGGCCTCGACGGTGGATTCGCCTTCCATCGGCGTCTTGAAGGCCAGACGGTCCGAATCGCCGGCCAGCGGCCCCGTGCCGGGACGCACGGCCAGCGCAGCGCCGTTGAACGCCTCAAGGTGGCCCGCCGCCGGCTCGGACAGTCGGATCGCCGGATGCGCCGGCTTGCCCAGCACGATGCGCACGGTCAGCGGCAGGTAGACCGAATCGGTGAATGCCTGGAACCGCTCCCGGCGAGGCAGTTGGTCGTTGCTCATCAACCGTAACTGGATCGTCTTGCGGTAGGCCACGCCCGGCGCGGAGTTTGGAAACTCCTTCTCGCCGGTGGGCGCGAACGTGAACGTCCACCGATTGCCCCGGACCTCGCAACGGGTGTCGGCATCCCGCCATTTGCCGTTCGTCCAGTCGTCCATGCGTTCCCACCCGACGCCGCCGGCGCCCTTCTCGGACAGGATGGGCTCGGGCTTGGCGTCCCACACGCCGTGCCAGTATTGCACCCGCACCTGGTCGGGCGCGGGCAGCGCGACGCCCGCGGGAAACTCGACCACCACCCGCCGGATTTTCCGCGGCTCGGCCCACCGCACGCCGAACGACCGGCCGGAGTCGTCCTCGATCGGCAGGCTGAACGGCACGGCATCAAATGCCTCCCCCGCCCGAGGCCCCGACGACGGTGCGGATTCTGCAAGGGCATTCGACGCCGCCGCGACCGACAGGACGGACACCGCCAGCATCGCAATCGAACCGGGACGGTGGTTACTGGACATGCTCATGTGCGCTCCTGGTGCTTGATCTGACCGCCGACGATCGTGGCAACGGCCCGGCCGCGGACCGTCCAGCCGTCGAAGGGACAATTGCGGCTCTTCGAGCGGAACTGGCGGACGTCGATCGTCCATTCCGCGTCGGGATCGATGATCGTCACGTCCGCGTCGGCGCCGGGGGCCAGCGTGCCCTTGGGCAGCGAGAGCACCCGGGCGGGCCGGATCGTCAGCCGCTCGATCAACGTGGGCCAGTCGATCAGCCCCGGCTCGATCAGGGCCTTGACGTACAGCGGCAGGGCGGTTTCCAGGCCGATGATGCCGAACGGCGCGTCGAGGAACTCCAGGTCCTTGTCCTGCTGGGCGTGCGGAGCATGATCGGTCACCAGGCAGTCGATCGTGCCGTCGGCGATGCCCCGACGGCAGGCGTCCACGTCACGCTGCGTGCGGAGCGGCGGGTTCATCTTGAAGTTCGTGTCGTAGGTGCTGCACGCCTCCTCGGTCAGCAGCAGGTGGTGCGGGCACACCTCGCAGGTCACGGGCAGGCCGGCGGCCTTGGCCTGTCGGACCAGGTCGACCGCGCGGGCGGTCGAGACGTGGGCAACGTGATAGCGGCCCCGGGTCTGCTCCACGAGCGTCAGGTCGCGCTGGAGCATCAGGTCCTCGGCGATCGGGTTCATCCCCGGCAGCCCGAGCCGCGTCGCCGTCGCGCCGCCGTTCATCACCCCGCCGCCGACCAGCCCCGCGTCCTCGCAGTGCTGCACGATCGGCTTGTCGAACATGCGCACGTACTGCAGGGCCCGGAACATGACGCCCGTGCCGCCCACGCCGCGCCCGTCGTCGGAAAAGCCGACGGCGCCGGCCCGCACCATCTGCCCCATCTCCGCCAGCTCTTCGCCCCGACGTTCCTTCGTGACCGCACCGACCGGGTAAACGTTACACAGCCCGGCCCGGTCAGCCTGGCGGTATACGAACTCGATCGCTGTCTCGTCGTCCAGCGCCGGCGTCGTGTTGGGCA
>JACQVT010000239.1 GCA_016209665.1 Planctomycetota bacterium
ACCCGACACCCATCGGAATGAGAATGCGGAATCACATTCCCTGGAGGATCACCGACCCGTGCCGCACGAGCCGAAGCAAAACGACTCCGCCAGGAACGGACACCGACCTTCGGATCGTTCGGGACCGGTTGCGCCGCCCCGGTCCACGATTCTTCTGGCCGGTCTGATGATCGCGGTCGCCGGCGTCGTTCTGTTCGCCCACTGGCCGGCACTTTGGGCCCAGGCGGTCTCATTCGACGACGGCATGTATCTCTTCAACAACTTCCGGGTCCGCCATCCCAGTTGGACGGCCGCCGGACGGTTCCTTCGCGAGATACAAGCCCCCTCCACGGTCAAAGGGTACTACCAACCCCTGGCCATGATCTCTCTCATGCTGGACTGCGCGATGGGCGGCCGTCCCGACAATCTGATGCCCTTTCATCGCACCAGCCTGGTCCTGCACGTCGCGAATACGGTTCTGGTGATCATGCTCCTATACCTACTGTTTCGCCAGCCCTGGGCGGCCGCTCTGGCGGGGCTGCTGTTCGGCGTGCATCCCATGACGGTCGAGCCGATCCCCTGGATCGGCGAACGCAAGACACTGTTGGCCACCTTCTTCGCCCTGTGGTGCCTGATCGTGTACGTGCGATATGCCCGCCGGCCGGACTGGAAGCTGTACGCGACGTGCCTGGTGCTGTACGTGCTGGCCCTGATGTCCAAGCCGACGACCGTTCCCCTGCCGCTGGTGATGCTCGCCCTCGACTTGTGTCCGCTAAACAGACTCGGCCGGCGGTCGGTGCTGGAGAAGCTTCCTTTCCTGGCACTGGCGGGGTGTTCGGCCCTGGTCACGGTCATCTCCCAGCGGCACGTGCAACTGGTCGCGCACAGCGCCATCGGCCTGTGGCCGAGCGTGCTCCTCATGTCGCACAACGTGGGGTTCTACGTCAGGCACATGATCTGGCCGGTCGCATTGTCTCCCTACTATCCGTTTCCCGAACCCGTCAGCCTGGCAAACGGCCTGCTCCTGGTCCTGCTTCTGGCCAATCTGTTGATCCTTGGCCTGCTGGTGGTGATCTCTCGGCGGACTCGGGCACCACTCATCGGCTGGTTGTGTTACGTGATCCTGTTGTCACCGACGATGCTGAACGTGGCGTACAGCCCCTCCGTCGCCTGGGACAAGTACGCGTACCTGCCGATGGTCGCTCTGCTGCTTCCGCTTGCGTCGCTTCTGGCATGGCTCTGGGACGGCCGAGCACCTCGAGCCGGCGGTGCCGCCCGGGCCTGCAGCGTGATCGTCGTGCTGGGCCTGGCCGGGATCGAATGTGTCGCCACGCGCCGCTATCTGGTCCATTGGCGGGACAGCGAGTCCCTGGCCCGGCGGATGCTGGCCCTCGCCCCCGGCGCAGCCACGCCGCACAGCCATCTGGGCCATGCCCTCCTGCTGAACCAGGAGTACACCCAGGCCGAGAAGGAGCTTCGACAGTTCCTCAAGTCGTATCCGCGAGACCCGACATGCCTTAACGATCTCGGCGTGGTGATGCTCCGCCAGAGCAGATACGCGGAAGCGGTCCCGTTCTTTCAGCAGGCGCTCGATTGCGATCCGCGGAGCCCGAACGCCTGCTACAACCTCGCCACCGCCTTCATGATGACCGACCGGCTCGAAGAGGCCCGGGCACTCTATGAGCGCGCGATCGACATCGCTCCCGAATTCGACCTCGCCTACGTTGGCCTGGGGGACGTCCTCAAGCGTCTGGGACGAGACGCGGACGCCCTTCGAGCCTACGGGAAGGCATTGGATCTGGACCCTCGCTGCGCGGAGGCTCACAAGAACATCGGCGACCTGCGGTTCAGGGCCGGTGACACGAACGGTGCCGTCGCCGCCTATCGACGCGCCCTCGAGCTGAAGCCTCGCTACGGCGACGCCCACAACAACCTCGCGAACACGCTCGCGGCCCGAGGGAAGCTGGATGATGCCATGCGGGAATACCTTCTGGCCATCGACTGTGACCCGGACCATGCGGCGGCCCACCGAAACCTGGCTGAGCTGCTGGTCAAGCTGAACCGCAATGCCGAGGCGATTCCCCACTATCGCCAGGCGGCGCGGCTCAGTCCGGCATCGGCCGTGATCCACAACGATTTCGGCGCCGCCCTGTTCCGCGCCCAGCAGGCCGAGGAGGCAACCCGCGAATTCCAGGAGGCCGCACGACTGGACGAGGAGTACACCCAGCCGCGGTTTAACCTGGGCACACTGCTGTTGAGCCAGGGACGAATGGACGAAGCCGCGGACCTGCTCGAGCAGGTGTTGCGCATCAAACCGGATCACGCGGCCGCGCATAACCGGCTGGGGTACGCCCTGGAGAAGATGGGGCAGCTTGATCAGGCCGCGAAGCACTACCGCCAAGCGGCCGAACTGGACCCCAAGGACGCCACGGCGGCCTGGAATCTGGCCGAGTCGTTGCAGTCGCAAGGCAAGCCGCAGGAGGCGCTGCCGCTGTATCAACGCGTGACTCAACTGCGGCCCACGGACGCCAACGCTCACGTTCGCATCGGAGACATCATGATCCTGGAGCATCGCCGCGACGAGGCCGTGAAGGCCTACCGGCAAGCCCTGCAGATCCGGCCGGATCACGCGGAGGCCCGGGCCCGAATCGAGACACTGACCACACGACCCGCGGACACCCAGCCGGCCGAGACCCAGCCCGCGGAAACCCGACCCGCCTCAGGTTCGTCGAAGGCCACAGGAATGCTCGATGTGGGGCCGCGATGACCGTCGATCAATCCGGTGGACCACTCCAGCACCGCGCTGCTCGCGATCCGGTGAACCAATCTGCGGTGTCCCGACCGCTTGGTCGGCCGCGCCGGGTCGCGGCTGGGAAGCCTCGTGAATTCGCACCAGCCGGCTTTAGGCTTTTGGGTGACCAGTGCTCAGCCGAGGTAGCATCAACAACCAAGGATGATCGTGCCGTCGTCAACAAAATGAACGGGGACTTCTTCGTCGCCGAATTGCTTGCGGATGGCCGCCTTGATCTTTCCGAGGTCCTCGCCGCTGGCCACGACTCTGGCCTTGTGCACCGCCACCCATTGATTAGGGTATTCACAAGCGAGTCGGCCGATACGCGACTCGATCCAGCGAAAATCGCGGAGATACTGTCTTGACGGCCGTGGCAGTTTCACGGGCATACACAAGGTCTCCACCGACTCAACCATTCTACCTCATGCAGACCGCGGTGTCGAGGCAGCGACTGCACGATGCGATGAGCCGATCTGAGGTACGCAGGTTACCTGGATGGCCGCACCGGCTGGCTGGCGGGAGCCGTGTCAATACACGTACTCGAACCGCTCGCTCGATGCCAGGCGGAAGCCGAAGTCGGCGAACCGTTTGGTTGGGGCGAGGCTGCTGCGGGCGGCGCAGCGGGAATACTTGATGTGGTGTCGCCAGGAGCCGCCGCGGGCGACGCGACGATCGGTCGCCGCCGGTCCTCGCGGGTTGTATCGGGGGCTGGTCGCGTAGTAGTTCGGGGCATAGTAGTCGGCGCACCACTCGTGGACGTTGTCGGCCATGTGGTAGAGGCCGAAATCGTTCGGCCCCGCCGCCCCGGCACAGCGGACCGGCATGGGTCCCCCGGTGGGCGGTCCGGCCAGGCCCTCGGCGTACACGCCCTCCAACGGCAGCGCCTCATCACCCCAAGGATAGCCCTGCTGCGCCCGCCCGCCGCGGGCGGCGTATTCCCGCTGGGCTTCGGTCGGCAGGTGATAGCATTGTCGGGTCTCGGCGCTGAGCCATTGAGCATACGCGACGGCATCCTCCCAACTGACGCCGCACACGGGATGCTCCGGGCCGTCGAAACGCGGCTGTTGCCACCCGATCGGCTCGGGATGACCAGTCCAGGCGAGAAACACCGCGTATTCGGCGTTCGTGACCGGACAGACCGCGATCGAAAACGCATCGAGCACAACCTCGTGCACCGGCCGCTCGTCCGCCCGTCCTCGCTCGTCGCCGAGCAGGAACGTCCCACCCGGCAGGGCCCGCATCTCCGGCAGGATCACATCCATCCGGCCGGAAACTGGTTCACCGTGCGCTGGCATGGTGACACGTGTGGGTCTTCGGGCCTCGCGCCATCGCGGCATTCCCGATGACACGGGAATTCGCGCGTGGACGATCAGAGTAATTCGAGAAGCTGAGCCATTGCCGGTCCGAGATCCCGTCCCATACCCTCGCCGACATCGCCCGCCCGCTCACAACCCGCCTGCAGCACCTGTTTCGCCTCCTCCGTCCGCCCCAGCCTCGAAGTCTCAATCGAGGGGCGGCAGCTTGTCCGCCACAGGGTCGCCGGTCTGGTGCATCCAGTCGCGTAGCTGGCGGTCGAGTTTGTGGGCGACCGCACGGTTGGCTGCGTCGGCGGCAACGTTCTTCATCTCGTCGGGGTCGCGCTTGAGGTCAAACAGCTCGCGGCGGCCCTCGGCGTAGAGGCAGTACTTCCAGTCGGCCGTGCGGATCATGCGGCCCGTGTTGCGGTCGCCCATGCCGCGCTCGCAGAACGAGGGACGGTCGTCGGGCCCGGCGGCGCCGGTCAGGACCGGCTTGAGGCTGCGACCCTGGACCGATGGCGGGGCGTCGATGGCCGCGAAGTCCAGGATCGTCGGCATCAGATCGACCGAGTTGCACGCCATGTCGAGCACGCGGCCGGGCGAAATCGACGGCGGGTGGCGCAGCAGCAGCGGCACGCGGACATCGGCCTCGTAGAAGGCGTGGACGGATTTGCCCATCATGCCGTGGGTACCCTGCATGTCGCCGTGGTCGCTGGTGAAGATGACCAGGGTGTTGTCGTCCAGGCCGAGGTCGTGGAGCTTCTTGAGGATGCGGCCGACCTGCTCGTCGACCATGCTGACCTGGGCGTAGTAGCAGCGCAACTGCTCGCGGATGCCGACCTCGCCCATCTGGGCACCCATGGTGGCGGCCCGGGACGAACGGTAGACGGCGGGCTGGTCCGCGAATGACGGGGGCAACACCATCCTGGCGGGGTCGTACATGCTGTAGTACGGGTCGGGGGCCACCCACGGGGCGTGCGGCGGCGAGGCGGAGTAGGTGACCATAAAGGGCTTGTCGGCGTGCCGCTCGATCCAGGCCATCACCCGGTCGGCTAGCCAGGTGGAAAACTGGGCCGCGAGTGCGACCGCGGACCGCCCGAGCACCTTGACCTCATTGCCCTCGCCATCGGCAGCGTCGGCGGAGTTCTCGCCGGCGGACCCGCCGCGGACGAGTTCGGCGACGGCCTTGTTCATGAACACGCCCCCGTCACCCCGCACGAAGACCTCGCCTTCCTTCGGCTCGCGGCTCGCCACGGCGTCGCCCTGGCCGGCGAGCCACTCGCGATAGGCGGCGCGTTCGTCGCCCGCATCGCCCTGCTCCCGGAAGCAGCGCAGGTTCTGGAAATCGCCGAGGTGCCACTTGCCGAAATAGGCCACCTGGTATCCGCGGTCGGCCAGGACGTTGTGCAGAACGTTGTGTCGGTCGCTCAGCCCGCTCGCCCGCGGTTCCTGGGCCCGGCGACGGTTGGGGCGGCGACCGTCGGGAGCAACGTTGAACGTGATACCGTGCTTGTGCGGCCACTGACCGGTCCACAACGATGCCCGGGTCGGCGAGCAGAACGGTGTGACGCAGGCGGCCTGGGTGAACCGGACCCCCTGCTCGGCCAGGCGATCGAGATGGGGGGTCTTGACGATGGGGTTGCCCGACGAGCCCAACACGCTGTAGGTCTGCTGGTCGGTCATCAGGAACAGGATGTTGGGTGGCCGCGAAGGCCGGGTGGCCGGCTGGGCGCGAACCCCACCCGAGGTCGCGATCAAGCCGAGAATCACAACGGTCCGGGCCGCGATTTGACGGATGCGGGAATACGAAAGCATGACTTTCTCCTCTGCGGTGCCTCAATCGTCCGTCTGGACGACGGTGGTCTCGGGCTCGCGGACGACGGGGATGTCGTCCATGTCGATGCCGAGCAGCTTGAGCGAATCGCGCTCGACGATGCGGCGAAGCTGCTCACGAGGGATGGTCGGCAGGTTCGTACCGTGACAGAACTGGTTGATGCTGTAGAGGGCCTCGATGGACTCGGCGGCCGTCGAATACGGGAAGTTGCTGCCGAACAGCAGCGCGTCCATCACGCCCGCCTGCGATGCGAGAACCAGGGCGTTGTAGGCGTGCCAGGGCTGCTGGACGATGCCGCTCACGTCGGCGAAGACGTTCTCATGCTTGCCGAGCAGCGCGATGGTCTCGTGCGTCCAGGGGTAGCCGAACTGCGTGACCACCATCTTGAGGTCGGGAAACTCGCGGGCGACCTCGTCGAGCAGGTACGGCCGGGCGAACTCCATCTTGCTGGCGCTGGACGCGCGGACGTCCTGATGGAACAGAACGGGCATCCGCAGCCGCTGAATCTCGGTGTAGACGCGCATGGCGGCCGAGCAGACGGGGTGGAAATCCTGAGCCGCCGGCCAAATCGACACGCCCTTGAGCCCCATCTCGCAGGCCCGGCGCAGCTCGTCGATGGCTTCATGCGGCCGCGACGGGTCCACGCTGGCGAAGCCGATCAGCCGGCCGGGATGCCGCTTGACGTAGCGGGCGACATACTCGTTGGGGATATGGGCGTCGAGGTAGTGGCTTTGGAACGCCAACACGAACGTCTTGTCCACGGGCTTGGCGGCGGCCAAGTGCGTCTCGGGGTTGGCCTTGCGGAGCACCAGCGGGGCGCCCCCACGGACCTGGGTGTTCCACAGGCCGGTACCGCGGCCCAGTTGCTCGACCGATTCCCAGATGTGCGTGTGACAATCGATAATCATTGTGACAGGCTCGGTCCGTCAAGCCGATACGTGCGGCGTCAGGGCTAACTTATACCGGTTTTGCGGCGGGCGGTCAATGATTTAGAATCCCGGCCATGATCCGCACCAAGGTGGTAGCAACCGTCGGCCCCGCATGTGACAGCGATATCGTGCTCGGCCGGATGATCGACGCGGGCGTGAACGTGTTCCGCTTGAACTTCTCCCATGGGACGATCGAAGGACACGGTGCCGCCCTGGGACGCATCCGCCGGGCGGCGGCGGAGCGCGGGGCCATCGTGGCGGTGCTCGGCGACTTGTGCGGGCCCAAAATCCGCCTCGGCGAGATCGCGGGCGGCCGGTGCACGCTGGTCGCCGGGCGGCCCGTGACTTTCCAACGCGCCGCAATGGTGGGAACGCCCGAGCGACTCAGCAGCAGCTACCCCGCCCTCGTCGACGACGTGGGCGTGGGCGACCGCATTCTCATCGACGACGGCAATGTGCTGCTTCGCGTGACCGAAAAACGCCAGGACGAGGTGGTGGCCCTCTGCGAGGTCGGCGGTGTGATCAGCGACCGCAAGGGCATCAACCTGCCCGACTCGGCCGTCTCGTCGCCGAGCCTGACCGATAAGGACCGCCGCGACCTGGAATGGATCGTGGGCAACGGACTCGACTACGTGGCCCTGTCGTTCGTGCGCCGGGCAGACGATCTGGCCGAACTGCGGGCGGCGATCAGCCGATGCGATCCCGCCAGCCCGGCGCGCGTCGTCTCCAAGATCGAGAAACCCCAGGCGGTCGAGCACATCGGCGAGATCATCGAGGCGTCCGACGTGGTGCTCGTCGCCCGCGGCGACCTGGGCGTCGAAATGGACGTCTCGCGGGTGCCGATCATCCAGAAGGAGCTGGCGGTCGCGTGCCGGCAGGCGGGCAAGCCGGTGATCGTGGCCACGCAGATGCTCCAGTCGATGGTCGACTCGCCCGTGCCGACGCGGGCCGAGGTGAGCGACGTCGCCAACGCCATCCTCGACGACGCCGACGCCGTGATGCTCTCGGCGGAAACCTCGGTAGGCCAGTACCCCGTGCAAGCGGTGCAGATGATGCGACGGATCGCCGGCCAGACCGAGGCGTTCACGAAGCGGTTTGGCCAGCCTTGGTCGGCGGCGCCCGCCCGAAAGCCGCCGCTGGCCCGCTCGGTCATCCACGGGGCCAGCGTGGTAGCCGAGGAACTGAACGCCCCGCTGGTGGTCGTCTGGACACTGGGGAGCGACGCGGCCCGCTTGCTCAGCCGGCATCGGCTGGCTGCCCCCATTGTCGCCCTCACCCCGAACGAGACCGCCTGCCGCCAGATGTCGCTGCTGTACGGCGTGGTGCCCGTCTGCCAGCCCGAGATGGACACGCCCCAGATGATGCTGCGGAACCTCGATCGCCTGGTGACTTCCCGGCAACTCGCAGCCCCCGGCGACCAGGTGGTCGTGGTTTTCGACATGCGGCCGGAGGTTCCCGGCGAGACCGACGCGATCGTCGTCCACACGGTGGCCGGCGGGGCCTAGGTTTCCGTCACACTTCAATCGGCGATGGGCCCGAGTTCGGGACGGCAAACCGTCCCCTATCCGTCGGCGGAACGCCCAACGGCGGGCCGAAACCGGCCTCAAGAGCCCGTCCTGGCATTTTTTTTGAGACTCACGCTTGACTTCGCCTGGGCGAGGGGGAACAAACAGGACGAAGAGAACCTTCTCCTCCTTCAAGACTCTCTCTCCTCCACGGGATCGTGCAAGCGATCCCGGTTTTTTGCGCCGCCATCGGCTGTGGGTGGATCCGCCTCTCGCCGTCGCCCTGGAGAATCAGCCCCCCTCGCACGAAGACAAAATGTTTTTGAACCTCGCGCTTGACTGCGGGCGTTCAGGGGGGAATAAAGACCCGGAAGCTGACAAGCTTCTTCTCAAAACTCTCTCTCTCCTCCAACGGGACCTCTCCAAGGTCCCGTGTTTTTTTGTGGCCCGCCCCGGCTTCGACCGGCAACGAAACTCGCCTGGGCCTCGCTTGTACATTAAGTGGGAGGAAAAATGGAATAGAGTCGCAGCCACGGCGTCCGGATCCGTGCGACAGGCGGTGTGCGAAACGTGGTTTGTGGATGCCGTCGAGCGTCCATAGAATGTGTACCAGGGGACAAAGGTGGCCGCGGGACGCAGCCCATAAACCGCGGGGTGAGCGCGGGGGTCCATCATGTACCGGTTGCTGAGCGTCGGCATCGTACTCCTGTGGGTCACGGCGATGGCGGCCCTGTTCGTGCGCGACGTGTACCCGGCGTGGACGGCCCAGGACGCCCCACCCATGACAAAGGAGCAACTGGCCCGGTTGGACCAGCGGCAACAGCAGATGGCCATCTGCGACGCCGGGGGCAAGCGCCTGGGCACCGCCTGGAGCGACATCTCCTCCGCCGGCGGAAACACGTCGATCCGCGGGACCGTCCACCTCGAGGGCATCGCGCTGGTGCCGGTCCTGCTCGTGGAGACGAGCACCGATTTCGACCCCCAGGGCGAGTTGGACAGCTTCAACCTGGACGTGTTCGGCGTGCCGGCGACCACGATCAAGGTCCGCGGCGAGCGTCACGGCATCTACTTCCCGTGCGAGATTCAGATCGGGCCATTGTTCCGTCAGGCCAACTTGGAGATGGCGGCCAGCCGCCTGCTGGGCGATGCGTTCCGGCCGTTCAACTACCTGCCGGCACTGAAGGTCGGCCAATCCTGGCGGATGCAGGTGATCGACCCGGTTTCGGCGGCCCTCGGGGGCGGCACGCGATTCACCGCCGTCGTCGCCCGCGTGACGGGCAAGGAGACGATCGAGTACCGCGGCCGGCCGATCGAGTGCTTCGTCGTCGAGACCTCGCCGGGCCGGGCCAAGGCCTGGGTGGACGCCGAGGGCTGCGTGTTCCGCCAGCAGGTCGAACTGCCCGGCCTCGGCCGACTGATCGTCTCCGACGAGCCCTACGACGACGAAGCCCGGACCCGCGCCCGCCGGAGGGTCCGCCGCGGGAACGACGAGGGCGAACACGTCGGCGCCGCCGCCACGATCAAGGAAATAGCAAGGCCGATCGAGGTCCTGCGCACCTCGATCACGAACGTTCTGGGCGGAGGCGATCATGGCGGCAATGATTGAAATCCGCGAGGTCACCAAGCGCTACGGCAACTTCACCGCGGTGGACCGTCTCAGCCTCGAGGTGCCGGCGGGCGAGCTGTTCGCGTTCCTCGGCCCCAACGGAGCCGGCAAGACCACCACGATCAAGATGATCGCCGGCCTGCTGCTCCCCGACGCCGGCTCGGTCCACCTGTGCGGCTACCCGATGGGCCGCGACGGACGGCAGGCCAAGGCCCAACTCGCCTACGTGCCCGACGAGCCGTTCCTGTACGAGAAGCTGAGCGGCCGCGAGTTCCTCGATTTCGTGGCCGAAATGTACGGCCTGACGCCCGAGGCCAAGCAGCGCCGGCTCGATGACCTCATCGACCGGCTGGAAATGGGCACGTTTCTCGACAAGTTGTGCGAGGGGTACTCGCACGGCATGAAGCAGCGGACGGTGCTGGCGGCGGCCATGCTCCACGAGCCGCGGGTGCTGGTGATCGACGAGCCGATGGTGGGCCTCGATCCCAAGACGGTCCGCACCGTCAAGGACCTGATGGGCGAGATGACCCGCCGCGGCGGCACCGTGTTCATGAGCACGCACACGCTGGAGATCGCCGAGGCGATGGCCGACCGCATCGGGATCATCCATCACGGCAAGCTCGTGGCCGTGGGTACGGTGGATGAGTTGAAGGCCAACGCGGATCGGGACACCACGCTCGAGGACATCTTCCTGGGTCTGACCGACGAGGAAGGCGATGCGCGGCCCTTCGGGCCCGCGGCTAAACGGGATCAACCAGAACACGAGACCGGGTCATGAGCGCGGCGCCGGGACTTGCGAGTGCTGAGCTGGCGGCGGATACGTTCATGTTGCCGTCGCGGGTCGGGCTGCGGCTGTTGCTCCGGCTGCGAATGACCGTGCTCAGGAACACGGTCCGCGAAGCGCTGCGGACCCAGCCGTTCCGCATCGCCGGCACCGCCATGTCCATCCTTCTCATCTGGGCGGGGCTGTACCTCCTGCTGCTGATGACCTTCCGCCAGGTCCAACAGCAGGTCCTGGAGGGTATCGTCGCCGTGCCCCTCATCTTCACCTTCTTCTTCCTGGCCCTGACCGGGATGCTGGCGTTCTCGAACGCGATCCTGTCTTACGGGAGCATGTTCCGCCGCAAGGAAAGCGAGTACCTGCTGGTCGCCCCGATCATGCCCCGGGACATCGTGCTCGTGCGATACCTCGAGAGCCTGATGCTGTCGAGCTGGTCGCTGTTGCTGCTTGGCCTGCCGCTGATGATGGCCGTCGCCGAGGTGTTCCAGGAGACCTGGTCCTTCTACCCGCTCTTCCTCGGACTGTTCCTGCTGTTCATCCCGCTGCCCGGGGCCCTGGGGCTCGTGCTGGCCTGGCTGATTGCCCTCGTCAGTCCCAAGACACCCAAGCGGACCATGACCCTCATCCTGGTGTTCCTGGGGTTGGCCGGAGCGTGGTGGGTCTGGAGTATCTTCCGAGCCCCGGTCACCTCCAGCGCCTGGCTGAAGAACTTCTACGACCGCGTGTCGCTGGTACAGAACGCCATGCTGCCCCACACCTGGGTCTCCAAGGGCATCAACTGCGCCGTGCAGAGGCAGACCTCGCTCGCGACGTTCTACCTGTGGGTGACGCTGGCCAATGCCCTGTTCGCCAGCCTGGTGGCGGTGGCCATCGTGTCGTGGGGATATATCCCGGCGTTCGCCCGCGCTCAGGTCGCCGGCTCGGGCACGGCGCGACGGTCGGGGCGCATGATCGCCTGGGTGGCCGACGCCCTCTTCGCCTACCTGCCCCGGCGGCAACGCCTGCTGGCCGGCAAGGACCTCCGGACGTTCTTCCGCGACCCGCTCCAATGGTCCCAGATGGCTATCCTCTTGGGGCTGCTGATGCTCTACGTCAGCAACGTCCAGCGGTTGTGGACCGATCTGGCCGACCCGCGGCTCCAATTGGTCATCGGTTTCCTGAACCTCACCGCCGTCAGCCTCATCCTGGCGACGTTCACCAGCCGGTTCGTCTTCCCACTCATCTCCTTGGAGGGCCAGCAGTTATGGCTGTTGGGCCTGCTGCCGCTGCCGCGGAGCCGAATGGTGGTGGCCAAGTTCCTGTACGCCCTGACCATCACGCTGGTGGCGGCGGTCGCGGTCATGGGCGTTTCGGTGTATCGCTTGCAGTTGCCCACGCCGGTGGCGGTGCTGCACGTGGTGACCATCGGCTCGATCTGCTTCGGCCTGTGCGGCGTGAGCATCGGCATGGGGGCCCGCCTGCCCGTGTTCACCGAGCGAAACCCCGCCCGGATCGCCGGCGGGTTCGGGGGCACGATCAGCCTGCTGCTGTCCGTGGGGCTGGTGGTGCTGTCGCTGGTGGGCGTGGGCGCCATGAGCGCCCGCAACGAGATGGGCCGGGAGACCACGGAAACGATGCTGCTGTGGATGGCAGCCATCATGGGCGTCAACGTGGTGTCGGCCGCGGCAGCGATGATCGTCGGCATCCGGTACTTCAATCGGCTCGAGGTCTAGCGGGAGCCGGGATTCGGGACTCGGGGTTCGGGTTCGCAACGAGCCGCGGGGTTCATCCCCGCGCATGATACTCATCACAGGACGCCAGGTCCGTGGTTCAGGGTTATAGGGCGTCGCGGTTGAGGGCATCCCCGCCGAGCCGCGGATACCAGCAAATCTCGCGGAAATCCAAATGGATATCGCCTTGTGGCACGGGTAGAATGCATCGAGCGGAGCGAGGAGCAGACGTTCTGGAGGGAGAAAGGCCCGTGCAGCCACGCACGTCGTTACGCATTGTCCGCCCGGACGACGAGAAGGCGCCGATCGATCGAGCCGGTCAGCCTGATCGCCGGACCACGCCGTTCACCCCGCCGGAAAAGCGGGAGGTGTTCAAGGGCATGGTCGTCGCGTCGCTGGACGCGGGCTTCCTGCGCTATTCCCGACGACAGGAACTGCTGAAGACCGCGGCCCGGCTGGGCATCCCGGAGTTCGAGGCCTGCCTGCTGATCGCCGAGGCCCAGTTCCGCTCCGGCGAGATCGATCCCGTCGAAGCGGGCGATTACGCCGCCGACGCCAAGGAAGTCTCAAGCCGCCTGACGGTGTCGAGGCAGATCATTCTGGCCCTGGTCGTCGCGGCGTTCATCGATCTCATCATCGTCTGTTGGCTGATGTAATACGGATTCCAGACGAGTCTCGCGCTCGAGTTGGTAGCGTCCGGCGCCCTCGCCGGACGTCTTCCGGCACCGAACGGCCGGCGAGGGCGCCGGCCGCTACAACTCTCCGCACGAGGTTGAGGTGGAACTCACACGAGACCGTTTCGGGGCGGCCACGCGCTGCACGCGGAGGTTGAACCCGTTGCGATTCTCGAACGGCTCGACGATGCCGGTGGCGGCGAGGATGGGGTTGGCGGCGGTCAGGTGGCCGAACCGCTGGTAGGCATCGGGGAACAGGAAGGCCTCGATCACCCCGGTCCGGTCGGCGAGCGAGACGAACTTCATCAAATCACCGCCGGTCGTCAGGTTGATGCGGTCGGCGACCATGATGCCGCAGACCGTCACCCGCCGGCCGTGGTAGCGCTCCAACTCGTTCACCGGCACATAGCCCGACCAGTCGATCTGACGGCCCTTCTCGTCGCGGCCCAGGAACGTCAACGGATCGATGGTGATGGGAAAGCCGAGCAGCTCCATCTCGCGCCCGGCGACCTGCCACGGATCCGGCGCCGTGAGGTCCACCGGCGGCAACTCACCAGATGTGGGACCCGAGCCGCGTGTGGGACCGGCATCTTGCCGGGCGATGTTTCGTGTGGGACCGGCTTCCAGCCGGTCCTCGGTTTTTGTGGCACCGGCGTCTCGCCGGTGCTCCTGCCACAAGGTCGGGCCGTCCGCCGTCGCCGCGGTATGCAGATGCCGCCGGATGCGCCAGAACGCCAACGGCCGCGCCAGCCCGAAGCAGTCCAGGGCTCCGCTGTCGAGCAGGGCCGCGCCCTCGGCCTCGCCGGGACGGCAGCGGTCGAGGAACTCGTCCAGCAACTGAAACGGCCCACGCTCGCGCTCGGCGAGATACCGGCTGATGAACTCGTCGGGCAGGCCCTTGATGTGCATGATCGGCACACGGATCATGCGGCTGGGGCCCTGCGATGTGGTACTGATTTGCGGCCGGCTGGTCGGACCGGCAAGATGCCGGTCCCACACGGATTCGACCCGGAACTTGGGTCCGCTGCGGTTGACGCATGGCGGCAGGAAGCCGAAGCCCAGCCGCAGGGCCTCCATCACGTAGAGAATCTGGGGCAGGGTCGGCGAATTGGCGTAGAAGCCGCGGTAGTTCGACAGGATGGCGGCCAAGTAGTGGGCCGGCCAGCGGTACTTGAGCCAGGCCCCCTGAAACGCCTCGACGGCGTACTCGGCCGAGTGGGCCTTGTTGAACATGAACCCGCAGAAGCCCTCAACCTGGGCCCAGACGGTGGCGATCTCGGACTCGCCGCGGCCCGCCCGGCGGGCACACGCCCAGAACTCGGCCCGCATCTCGGCAATGAGCCGGTCCTGCTCCTTGTTGAGGGCTCGCCGGAGCACGTCCGCCCGGCCGAGGTTCATCCCGGCGAACTCGGTGGCGATCTGCAGGATGTGCTCCTCGAACACCATCAGTCCGTAGGTGCCGGCCAGCACGGGCACCAGCGACGGATGGGCGTAGACCGGCGGCTCGAATCCCTGATGACGGCGGGCGTAGGCCTCCTTCTTGCCCTGGTTGGCCGCACCCGGACGGATGATCGCGACCACGGCCGTCAGACAGTCGATGTCGCGGCAGTTGCATTGCCGCAGCAGGCTGGTCATCGCGGGCGATTCGATGTGATGCACGCCGCGGGCCCCGCCGACGGCGATCATGTGCCAAGTAGCGGCGTCGGCGTAGTCGACGTCGTTGGCCAAGTCGATCTCGACGTTCTCGGCGGCCCGGATTCCATCCACCGCGTCGCGAAGCACCGACAGGCCCGCCTGACCCAGCAGGTCGACCTTGACGAAGCCCAGCGTTTCAATCACGTCCATGTCGTACTGAGCCACGAGGTAGCCCTTGGGCGATCGCTGCACGGGCACGAGGTCGGTCAGCGGGTCGGGGGCGACGACGATGCCGCACGGGTGCATCGCCCAGTGATGCGGCAGGCCTTCCAGGCCTCCGGCGAGCCGCAGGATCGTGCGGTAGGGTTCCTCGGCCACGGGGAACTCGCGGGCCTCGGGCGAGGCGTCGATGGCCTGCTCGGCGTTCCAAGCGGCGGTGCGGGGCAACATGCGGGTGGCCTTGTGCACCTCGTGGGCGGGCAGGCCGAAAACCTTGCCCAGCTCGGCCACTGCCGCCCGGGCATGGTAGGTGTTGGGAGCGCCGATCATTGCCACGCGGTCGTGGCCCCAGCGGTCGTACACCCAGCGGATGACCTGGTCTCGCCGGTCCCACGGCAGGTCGAG
>JACQVT010000240.1 GCA_016209665.1 Planctomycetota bacterium
AGGCCTCGTTCAGCGTCCGGGCGTACCGGGCCTGGTTCAGCGTGTTGATGTGCCGGCGGATCAGCGTCCGCAGCGTGGTGGCCAGGTCGTCCACCTGTTCGCCGTGGCCGCTGACGTCCGCGACCACGAACCGGCTGATCCGCCCCGAGCCGCACATCGAGACGTAGTGGATGTCGCCGCCCGTGCGATGGCCGGGTTGAGGCTGGCTGCATACGAAGGCGTCCAGGCCCGGCACCGAAATGGCGCTGTCCTGGGCTCCGTTGCCGCCCCAGATTTCCATGCAGTGCAGCTTGACGGTAGGTGGAGCCGCCGGGGCGGCTACGCCCGCCGAGGCGGGAGATTCAACAACGATGGGCATAACGACCTCCGGCCAATCGGCCCAAACGGATTGCGGTCGGCTGATTATAGGAATAACATGGCGGCACGTCAGGGTATTCCATCTTTTTTCCGGGAGGGCCCGTCCGATGGTCAAGATCCAGATCGGCATCAACATGGAGTTCGTCCGCCACCACGACTTGCCGTTCGCGGCCGGCGTCGAGAAGGCCGCCGCCATGGGCTACGAGTTCATCGAGCCGATGGTTCACTGGGGCCGCGAGCTGATGAGCGAGGCCGGCTATTTCCACACCATCTCGATGTTCGACGACCCCCGCGAGACCCGCGACATCTGCGAGAAGTACAAGGTCCGCTGCTCGGGGGTCAGCGCCCACACCCCGCTGGGCCGGCCCGACGTCAGCGTCAACTACCTGCGGTCGGCCATCCTGTGGGCAGCCGAAGCGGGCGCCCCGGTTGTGAACACCGACGAGGGTCCCAAGGCGCCGTTCACCAGCGCCGAGGACGACCACGTCCTGATGCGCTACACGCTGACCCACGCCACCCGGGCCGCCGAACGCCGCAACATCCTGATCGGCCTCGAGCAGCACCAGCAGTACAGCAAGTCGCCGGCCGGCCTCGACCGGATCTTCAACCTGGTCAAGTCGTCCTCCCTGGGGATCAACTTCGACACCGGCAACGCCTACTTGGCCGGCGAGGACCCCTACAGGTGGATGGCCGCCTGCCGCGACCGCATCGTGCACGTCCACGCCAAGGACATCACCGTCGAGCACAGCCAGGCCGAACGCGGCAAGGTCACCGGCACGCCGGTCGGCTGCGCCTGCGGCGCCGGCGTGATCGACTGGAAGGAGGTCATCAACATCCTCAAGCCGGTGAACCGCACCATCTGCCTGAGCGTCGAGTGCGGTACCATCGACCAGGCCGCCGCCAGCCTGAGCCACTTGAAGTCGCTGCTGTAATTCTTGGGGGGTCGCTCGGGTCCGCGGTAGAATAAGGGTGTCGTCCCTACGACGCTGCACCCCGGACGCACCGCCATGCGGAGCCTGCCCGCCGTTGGTCTGTCGTTGCTGCTGAGCGCGCCGGCGTTGGCCCAGGACGTGACGGGCGAGCAGGTGCGGGCCGCCATCGAGAAGGGCCGGCGGTACCTGCTCCACATGCAGGGTGCCAACGGCCGGTGGAGCGACTACGCGATGCCCGGCGGGACGACCGCTCTGGCCACGCTCGCCCTGCTCAACGCCGGCGTGCCTCCCGACGATCCCCCCATGCAGCGAGCCCTCGGAGCCGTCCGCGAGATTCCCCTTCAGTACACCTACGTCGTCTCGCTCGAGATTCAGGCCCTCGTCGCCGCCAACCCCCGCAAGTATCGCGACGAGATCGCCCGGGCCGCCGACTGGCTCACCCGAGCCCAGCAAGCCAACGGTATGTGGGGCTACGGCCTGGAGGGCGCCCGCACCGATTTCTCCAACTCGCAGTTTGCCCTGCTCGGCCTGCACGAGGCGGCCCGCGGCGGGGCCCGGGTCAACAACGTCGTCTGGACCCGGGCCCGCGTCGCCTACGTGAACTCGCAGAATCCTGACGGCGGATGGGGATACATGCCCATGTATCCCCAGAACACCGGCAGCATGACCGCCGCCGGCGTCGCCAGCCTCTACATCTGCGGCAACAGCGTGGCCATGGCCCGGCCGCGCGGCAAGGCGTCCGACGGCAGCATCGTCTGCTGCCAGCCCTACATCGAGTACCGGCCGATCGCCCGCGGCCTCCGCTGGCTCGCTCAGCACTTCAGCGTCCGTCGGAATCCCAACAGCGGCAGCTATTACTACTACTACATGTACGGCCTGGAGCGTGTCGGCATCCTCTCCGGCCTGCGGCACATCGGCGAGCACGACTGGTACCGCGAGGGTGCCGCCCAACTCGTCGCCCGCCAGCACGGCGACGGCAGTTGGCGCGAACTTGACGACATCGTCGATACCGCCTTCGCCCTGCTGTTCCTCGCCAAGGGCCACAAGCCGATCCTGGTCAACAAGCTCCAGTGGTCCAACGACGCCAACGCCTGGAACCTCACCCGCAACGACCTGCCCCATCTGCTGGCGTTCATCGGCGACAAGCTGGGCGAGCCCATGAGCTGGGAGGCGGTGCCCCTCTCCGCCGATCTTGCGGTCTGGATGACCGCGCCGATTCTGTACTTCAACGGTCAGGACTTCCCCCGCTTCAAACCCGACGACGTGGAGCGCCTTCGCGAGTACATCCGCCAGGGCGGCACCATCCTCGCCTGCGCGACGTGCGACCTGCCGGGGTTCCGCAAGGGATTCGAGGACTTCGTGAAGGCCGCCTTTCCCGACGACCCGCTCATTCGCCTGGCCCCCGAGCACCCGGTCTTCAACGCGGTCTATCAGCTCGACGGCACCAAGCTCGACCTGCGCGGCCTGAGCACCGGCTGCCGCACCAGCGTCCTGTTCAGCCCCCGCGACATCGCCTGTCTGTGGGACGCCGCCAACATCCCCAACGAGAGCGAGGAGGCCTTCCGCCTCGGCACCAACATCGCCGCCTACGCCACCGGCCTCGAGCCGCTGCCCGACAAGCTCGACGCCGTCCGCCTCGCCGAGGCCGCCGGCGATGCGCCCGCCGCCGCCGCTCCCGCCCGCGGGGCCGTCCACCTGGCCCAGATCATGCACAACGGCGACTGGCGGCCCAACCCCAAGTCGATCCCCCGCCTCGCCGACTATCTCCACCGGCAGTTGGCCGTCGACGTGGTGCCCAGCGCTGAGCCGCTCGCCCTCACCGACGCCAAGCTCGCCCAACACCCGATTCTCTACATGGCTGGCCACTACTCGTTCGGCTTGAAGCCTGATGAGATCGACGCTCTCCGCCGGCACCTCGAGCGCGGCGGCTTTCTCCTCGCCAACGCCTGCTGCGGACGCCAGGCGTTCGACACGTCATTCCGCGAGCTGGCCCAGCGGTTGTTCCCCGATGATCCGCTCGAAAAGCTGCCCGCCGCCCACCCGATCATCGCCGGTGAGCCCGGCGTACCCCTGCCTGTCATCCAGTACCGCCAAGCCCTGCGTGTCGAGCAGCCGAACCTGAACGCCGTCCAGCTCGAAGGCATCACGCTCGACGATCGCCTCGTCGTCGTCTACAGCCGCTACAGCCTCGATTGCGGCCTGGACGGCCACAAATGCTTCGCCTGCCGCGGCATCGAACACGACGACGCCCTGCGCCTGGCCGGCAACGTCATCCTCTACGCCCTCTCGTACTGACCGGGGGGCGGGCATCCCTGCCCGCCTCAAACCCTCCGCGCACTGCGGTATCGACCGGCCTGGACCCCATTGGGGCCTCTCGCCGGTGGTTGGAAAGCCCCAATGGGGGCTCCAGCCCCCGAGCGAGGGGCGAAATTCGCGGGAAGCTTGTTGACGATTCAATGGTCAGATGGAATAACAATATGAGCGTCCCTATCTGCGTCGTCAGTGCGGTGATCGCCGGCGCCCGGAGTGCATGGTCGAGCCGGACGTGTCCCGTCGTGTGCCCGTGCCGCTGACAACAGGAGCCACGCCATGAAGCACAACCTGCCCGCCATCGTCCTTGTCGTCTGTGCCTCTGCCACCTCCGCCGCGGCCACCGTACCCGCGGGATTCATGTCTGCCGTCGACCCGATCGTGCTGGCCCCCGGCACCGCCGTCGAGGTGGCCATCCTGGCCGCATCCAGCGGATCGGCCTACGGCATGTCCCTGTACCTCGAGACCTCGGCACCATTTGGGATTGCCGATCTCGTCCCCGGCGACATCTGGCCCTCTCCGCCGATCATCATCCCGCCGCCCGACCCGCCCCTGCCGCCGCAGTTCGGCGTCCTGTTCGCGACCACGCTCGCCGGGCCGATCGACATCCCGACCGGCACCGTTCTGGCCAAGGTGACGATCTTCGCTCCCATCGACATGCCCATCGGTGCCACGGGCTGGATCACCACCGACAGCCCCACCCTCGGTGTTCCCTCGGACTTCATCGACCCCGCGCCCATCCAGGACACGGCAACGATCGTCGTGATCCCCGAGCCGTTGTCCGGCGTGCTGCTGGCAGCCGTCGGCATCCTGCTCGTCCAGCGGCGGCGCAGGTACGTCGATCCATAGGTCACCGTTGCGACCCAACCTCCGCGCAGGATGTTCACCGACGGTGGTGGCGAAGAAGGGGCTTGCCTTCGTTCGCGGAGAGACGTGAAGGTCCGCCCTGAAAGGGCGAAGGTCAATAGCCGGCGGCGTCAGCCGCCGGAACGCGCGCCCAACAGCGTCTGGAGCCCTGTAAGGGCGGCACAAACACCCCGCAGAAGTGCGAGCACATTCGTCATCCCGAGCGTCGGCTCCCGCGGAATCTATCGCCCTTGCAGGGCTTTGCCATTGATCGTCCCCAGCGACCGTGGGCGTCCGCCCACGGCTGTTGACTTCAGCCCTTTCAGGGCTGCTTTTCCCCACGGGTCCTGCAAGCGTGGTCATGCATCTTGAACCACCCCGTTACTGGCGAAACCCGCGGTAATCTGCTAGGTTCGTGTTATCGGGTGCGGCCGCGAGGCTGGATGGCCGCGCGGCAGGGCGTTTGGACTTGCGGCCTCCAACAGAGCTTCTGGGACCGGCTTACAGCCGGCCCATTGGAGCGGCAAGATGCTGGTCCCACACACCGCCGTGTTTGGACTCAGTACGGGTGCGGATGGCGATGGCCAGGATTTCCGTCGAACAGGTCGAGGCGTGCGGCGTGGTCGGAGCGGGCGGGGCCGGGTTCCCCACCCACGTCAAGCTCAAGGCCAGCGCCGACACCATCATCCTCAATGCCGCCGAGTGCGAGCCCCTGCTCCACAAGGACAAGGAGATGCTCCGGGCGTTCCCCGACGAGATTCTCGATGGCCTGCGGCAGGCGGGCGAGATGGTCGGGGCGACCGAAGCGGTCATCGGCGTCAAGGGCAAATACCACGACGTGATCGAGCTGCTGGCCGCGAAACTGCCGGCCGGCATGAGGATCCAGGAACTCACCGACAGCTACCCCAGCGGCGACGAGTTCATCCTGGTGTATGACGTGACCAAACGGATCATCCCGCCGGGCAAGATTCCGCTCGTCGTCGGCTGCGTGGTGATCAACGTCGAGACGGCCTACAACATCGCCCGGGGCGTGCCGGTGACCGAGAAGTTCCTGACCGTGGCCGGCGCGGTCAACAGTCCGGCGACGGTCAAGGTGCCGGTGGGCGTCACCTTCGCCGAGACGATCGCCCTCGCGGGCGGGGCGTCGATCCGCGATCCGGTGGCCCTCATCGGCGGCGTGATGATGGGCAAGCTGTGCACCGATCTGTCCGAGCCGGTGACCAAGACCACCGGCGGCCTGATTGTCCTGCCGCGGGACCATCGGCTGATCGAACGCTATTCGCTCGACTGGCAGGCGATCTCGCGGATCGGGGCCAGCGCCTGCGATCAGTGCAACTTCTGCACCGAGTTCTGCCCGCGCTACCTGCTCGGCCACCCGATCGAGCCGCACAAGGCCATGCGCTCGCTCGAGTTCACGATGATGGGCGAGTCGAACACCATCGGCACGCAGTTCTGCTGCGAGTGCAACCTGTGTTCGCTGATGGCCTGCCCGGAGGACCTCGATCCCAAGAACGTCTGCACGCAGAATAAGCGTCGGCTGGCTGCCGAGGGCCGCAAGTGGGAGGTCGAGGCCAACCCGGTGCGGGTCGAGCTGCACCTGGACAACCGCCGCGTGCCCATCGGGCGGCTGATCCGCAAGCTGGGGCTGTACATGTACGAGAACAAGGGCCCGCTCGTCGAGGCGACCCGTCCGGCCAAGCGCGTCGTGTTGCCGCTCAAGCAGCACGTGGGCGCCCCGGCCGAGCCGACGGTCAGCGCGGGCGGCACGGTCAAGGCGGGCGACGTGATCGCCAAACCCGCGGGCGGCAAGCTCGGCGCGGTCATTCACGCCAGCATCGCCGGCCGCGTCACCGCCGTCGACGACGCGATAACGATCGAGTGTTGATCGCTGCTTGCTGAGAGCTGAGAGCCAACCATGCGTGAAGCCATCGGAATGATCGAACTGACCAGCATCGGCTTCGGGTATGCCGTGCAGGATGCGATGCTGAAGGCGGCCAACGTGCAACTGGTGCTCGGGCGGACGATCTGCTCGGGCAAGTACATCAACGTGGTCACCGGCAGCGTCGCCGACGTGCAGGCCTCGGTCAACGCGGGCCTCGACGCCGCCCCCGACGGCGTCATCGATCACATCGTCATCCCCAACGTGCACCCCAACGTGTTCCCCGCCCTCGGCCAGTCGGTGCAGCTCAACGTCGGCGAGCACAAGTTCGACGCGGTGGGCATCGTCGAGACCTACTCCGCCGCCAGCGTCCTGGCCGCCGCGGACGCCGCCGCCAAGGCCGCCGGCATCACCCTCTTCCGCATCCACGTCGCCATGGCCATCGGCGGCAAGGGTTTCATGCTCATGACCGGCTCGGTGTCCGACTGCCGCACCGGCGTCAACGTCGCCGCCGAGGTCGTCCGCGAGAAGGGCCTGCTCGTCTCCGCCGTCGTCATCCCCGGCCCAAGCAAGGAACTGTATGCGGAATACATTTGATCGCTCTTCCGCTCACCACGCCGACCAGCCGCCGTCGATGATCAGGTTCTGCCCGGTCATGTAGCTGCTGGCCTCGCTGGCCAGGAAGACCACGGCCCCCTTGAGTTCGTCGGGCCGGCCCATGCGCCGCATCGGGCTCTTGGTCGAGAGGCGTTCCTTGAGCTGCGGGTTCACGCCGGTGGCGGGGAATGGTCCGGGTGTCAGACAATTGACGCGGACGCCGTCCTTGGCCCAGTAGACGGCCAGGTGGCGGGTCATCGACAGCACGCCGCCCTTGAGGGCGTGATACGCGACGGGCGAGGCCATGCAGATGCCCGCGTAGGCGTCGGGGTACGAGCCGACCAGGCCATACATCGACCCGATCATGATGATGCTGCCCCCGCCGCCCCGCCGCACGGCGTGCTGGTACATCTCGCGGGCGAGCAGGAAACAGCCGGTGGCATTGGTGAGCTGGCGTGTGAACTGCTCGCTGGTGACGTTCGTCCAGTCGGCGGTGACGCGCTCGTAGCCGTTGTTGACCAGGATGTCGACCCGGCCGGCGTCGGCGACGGCGTCGGCGAAGCCCTGCTCGATCGACGCCTCGTCCATGTAATCCAGCCGTACACCGTGGTGCTTCGCCTTGCCGGTTGCCGGCATCTCATCGGCGGCGGCCTGGGCCTTGGCCTGCTCGCGGCTCGAGATCACGACGCTTGCCCCGGCCTCGGCCAACGCCCGGCTCAACGCCTGCCCCAGATAGCCCGTCGCGCCGGTGATCAGCGCCACCTTGCCGGACAGATCGAACAACTGCTGGATCGTAGGTTCGTTGGTCATGATCCACCTACTCCTGTTGTCCTTGTAGTGATGAACCCGTGACGCCGTGACGCGGTGACGCGGTGACGCGGTGATACGAAGACTCATCCCTCGCCGCGTCTCCGTGTCCCCGCGTCCCCGCGTCGCTTACTTCGGTCCCACCGGACACCATTTCGGGTTGAAGGCGATCTCGAGGAGGGTCAGGTTGACCCGAAGCGTCTGCAAGCCTTCGGCCACGGTGCAGGCCGGGGCCGCCTTGCCCTCCAGCACGTCCATGAACAGGTTGGCCTGATGGATGAAGATGTCGTCGCGCTCCAGCGAGAATTGCATCTCGGTCTTCCACTCGCCGCCGGGCTCGGTCATGCTGGACCAGCGGGCGTTGTTCAGATCGAACCGGGCAGTGCCCTTCTCGCAGATCACCGTGATGGTGTTCTCGTTGGGGGCCTGGTGCTGGTTGAGGCTGTAGCAGCCCATGACGCCGCCGGCGTGCCGGCAGATCACGTGGACGGTGTCCTCGACCTCGACGCCCTCGAGCACCTGGTGGGCGGCGTCGGCCATCACCTTGTCGATCGGCCCGACGAGAAACTCGCCGGCGTTGACGGCGTGAGTCAGCACGTCCTGAATCGCTCCGCCGCCGGTCTGCCGGCTGGTGTAGTAGATCCGGCGATAGGCGGGCCGGTACTTCGGGAAATGCTGTCCCCAGGTGGAGACGACCTGCACCGGCCGGCCGAACCGCCCCTCGGCGATCGCCTGCTTCATCGCCCGCACGGCCGGGTGCGAGCGGTAGGTGCAGGCCACCGCCGCCGTGACCCGCTTACGCTCGATGAGCTGAATCAGTTCCTCGATGCCGTCCAGGCTCGTGCTGAGCGGCTTTTCGATGAAGACGTTCACGCCCTGCTCGACGAGCTGTTTGGCCGCGGGGACGTGCAGATGCGAGGGGGCACAGATCACCGCAGTGTCGAATGCCCGCGGCCGGTCGCCAAGGGCCGCGTCCAGCGAGGCATAGCGCCTCGTTGCACCGTAGCGCTCGGCGACGGTCTTGGCCAACTGCTCGTTCGGCTCGCACAGGCACAGTTCGGCCCGGGTGGTCGCCTTGAAACACCGCAGATGCCGCTCGCCGATCGACCCGACGCCGATGATGAGAATCCGGTGGTTGGCCATGAATCAGACGCCCTTCAGGTAGCCGTTCCCATTGTTGCTTGGCGGGCGAAACTTGAACCCCAACTTCGCGAACTGCTGCTGCAAGCGGTCGAGGCCCTCCTTGACCATGACCAGGTCGGCGGAATGACAGATGAGCTTGGCCCCCATGTTGAGCAACCGCTTGCAGTGGTCGGCGGAGAAGGCCGGCGTGCCCCAGTGCTTGCCGGCGTTCTTGGCCGCCTTGGCGATGTGGTCCAGCGCTTTCTGCATCGCGGGATGGTCGAACTGGCCGGGAAACCCGGTGAGCACGGAGAAATCCGCCGGCCCCAGGAACAGGACGTCGACGCCGGGGACCGAAGCGATCGCCTCGGCGTTCTCCAGGGCGTGGGGTTCTTCGATCTGGATGACGATGAAGGTCTGCTCGTTGGCGGCCCGGATGTACTCGTCGACCGGCATCGTGCAGTAGGGCATATCCGGGTTCCCGCCGTCGAAACCTCGCTTGCCCAAGGGGGGGAATTTGGCCCACTTGACGACCTCGGTGGCTTCGCTGGAGTCGTCGCAGCGGGGATACATGATGCCTTGAGCGCCGGCCTCCAGCAGCCGGGCCACGCGCGGAAACTCCCCCTTGGCGGCCCGGGCGAGGATGTCGGAGCTGCCCACGCGGGCGGCCCGCATGAGCATGCCCGCCGTCTCGAGGCTGTAGGTGTGATGCTCCATGTCCATCCAGATCCCGTCGAACCCCATCAGACTCGTCAACTCAAACACCGACGGGTCCGTGAAGTGCAACTGGGTCAAGAGCACCGGTTCGCCTCGCCCCAACTTGGTCTTGATCACGCTTGGTCGCATCGGTTGATCGCCTCGAACAAGACGGCCTCACGCATCCACCGGCACCCCCCACGGCGCGGTCGGGTTGTGGGCCGCCTGCGTTGCAGGTCTCTCACTCTCCATCCCCCCGGCGGCGCGGTTCGTCGCCCCGTGCTTGCGGAGAGGTCGCTCTCGTCTTGCAACGATCGCGTTCCTTCCGTCCGACGAGGGTTGAACCGCTTCGTCGTTTGGCACAGGAAGAATATCGGCACGACTGGCCGCGATTCTCCCGCCAGGTCCTCTGTCGACAACACCCGACAAATTGTGTAGACGACAGCTATTCTATAAATACAGACTTCGTGGCGCCGTGTCAACACCATTGTAGGCAACCGACGCGGATCGACTAATCGGACGGGGCGGGTCCGGCAGGGGGCTGCGACGTCGTAACTTCATTTGCCACCAGCCCCAACAACTCATCCACGCGGACGAAAGCATAGCCGCGGCCGGTCAGATCGTCGAGCAATCGGCCCAGGAAGCGGTGCATCTTGTCCGTCCGCCGCGGCCCGGTCCCCAGGTGCAGGAGCAGCAGGAAACCGTTCAGGCCGTCAGGTTCCCGAGCCTCGCGATCGAGGATGCCTCGGTAGATGGCTTGCGACGACACGAAGCGCGGGTCGGCGTCGGGCAGGTAGTCGGCGTTCGACCGTGTGCCGGGCGTGAAACTGATCAGCACCAGGCCCCGCTGCGCCGCCCAGCCGACGATGGTCTCGTTGTACCACTCGAAGGGCGGGATGAAGAATCGAATCGCGGCGCGCGGCACGCCGGTCGCCACCAGGTCATCGATGTTTCGTGTGAGGTCGGCGTCGAACTGGTCGTGCGTGATGAGCGTGCGCCGGCGGTCCTCCCATGCGCAGTAGAGCAGGTGGGCGTCGGAGTGCGGCCCGAGATCGTGTCCGTCGACGATCATGCGGCGAAGGTAGGGTTGGTGGACTGGCTGGCGAAGGTAGTCGCCGGTGACGAAGAAGGAGGCCTTGATGTTGCGTGCCCGGAGTTCGTCGAGGATGACGGGCGTGCTCTCGCCGTGCCCGCCGCCGGTGAAGACCAGGGCGATGCGCTTGCGGTCGCGCGGGCCGCGTAGGATGCCCCCGTGTTCGCAGGTGCAGCCGGCCGGCACCGACGTTGGTGAGCCCGCGCCGACGGGCGGCTGGCCGAACGGGCCGGCCCGCATCCGTTGCCCATCGCGACATCCGCCGGCGAGCGCCGTCGCCAGGCCGAGCGTCAGCAGCAAACTTATCCGAGCAGGGACGCAGAGCGAATCGTTTGAGCCGGCGCGATTCGACCGGCCGAAGCGCAGGTGGCAGATGGGCCCGGAGCTTCGAAGGTCAGTAGCAATCGGGATCGGCGTAGGGGCAATCGTCGCAGATGCCGTCGCCGTAGTAGCCCCAGGCTTGGCACCAGTCGCCGCCGTAGCAGTCGGGGTCGGGGTAGGCACAACCGGTGTCGCAGTAGCCGTCGCCGTAGTCGTAGTAGTCGCCGTAGGAGTCGTCGAACCAGCCGTCGTCATAGAAGTCGTCAAAGTCGCTCGGGCAGCCTTGCCCGCAGACGAGGAGCAGGCCGGCGACGCCGATGCAGATGTGCGACAGGGCGTTTCGCATGGGTGGTCCTTTCCCGGACGGCGTGGATCTCGCGGCATGACGAGACGTGGCATCAGGTCAGACCCGGCCGCGGCGTAAAGGTTGGACCCGGCCACGCCGGGGTCCGGCCCGGAAAGGGGAAGAATCGCCAGGCCCAGTTCTGGGGAGAGCCCGCGGGCCCGGTCAGTCCGGACCGGAGCCGAGCGGCGGCGGGTCCGGTTGGGAGAGACATCGCTGCAAGATGGCGAAGTCGATTCCGTCCACGTCCCGGTCGTGGTCCAGGTCCGCGTCCTCGCATCCGCCGGATGGGCTGAGGACGGCGGGCCCGGTCGCGCAGGCTGCGAAGAGTTCCACGTCCTCTTGATCGACCGCCCGGTCGCCGTTGAGGTCGGGCGGAGACGACAGGAAGCCGCGATACACCCAGGCTGTGTTGTGCCACTGCGGCGCTTCCGCCGAGGCGTCGAAACCGCCGAAGAACAACGTCGCGGGGCGGTCCTCGACGAACGGCGAGGGGCAGATCGCCCGGCAGCTCCGCAGTGGATTCAGGGGAACCGGCAGGACATAGTCGACGATCTGCCCGACCTCGTAGGACGCATCGTGGTGGCGGACCAGGAACCACGAACTGTTCCGGCGGGAAAGATCGAACGGGTCTGGGTATTGGGCCCACAGGCCGATCAGGTGGACCCCTTCGCCGGTCAGCGGGTCGGTGACCGGCGGCATGTCGTTGGCCGGTGCGATGGCGCTGACGACGGAGGTCCCGCCGCTCCACATGCTGCCGAGGAACTGCGGGACGTTCAGTTCCGTGATGACGCGATGGCCGTAATGCGGATCGCCGCTGATGGGCTCGACTCGGCAGATGTTGCCGTTCATGTCCAGGCTGACGAGGAACACCTCGTGTCCGAGGTTCGCCGGATCGGCCACGGCGGTGAAGCCTCGGATGTCGGGCCGGCCGTTGCCGCTGAGGGGCCACTCGTGGACGAAGTTCCACTGCGGGCGCGGGCCGTCCGTGCGCCAGAAGATGCCGCCGTCGTTGTCGCCGGCGACGCCGTTGCCGCCCGCGCAGACGTAGGCGTACCCGTTGCATTCGCCGCCGGAAGTGATGCGTGTGCTCGACGTGAGTTCCGGCGTCGATTGCCACTCGATCACGCCCCACGCCGCGTTGTACGCGCCGCGGAACAGCTTGCCCGAGTCGCTGCCTACCGCGGCGAAAACGTGGTGGATGCCGCTGACGCGATCGACGTGATCGAACAAGGCCCGGACGGGCCAGTTGCCGGCACCGGTCGTCACAATCGTCTTCACCCAGGTGCCCGAGTTGTCCCGCCGGACCCAGACCGTCGCCTGCCCGGGGAATGTACTCACGGCGCCCGCGCCGGCCAGGAGCACGGGCACGGGCGGGTTCAGGGCTTGGCCGGCCTTGTCCGTCGTCAGCGCGATCGACTTGAGCGAATCCACCCGCAGGTAACCCGGGCCCAGGCTGGTGTCGACATTCCAGGGGTCACGGTAGCCCGTCTTCACGAGGACTTGGCCGCCCGGACAGGGATCGGGGCCGGGCGATGGGCCGAAGCAGGTGTCATTCCGGTAGCCGGTGCCCGCGTACAACATTCCCCGGTGGGCCACCAGGGCGGTGGTCTCGGTCCCGCCCATGAAGCGGTTGTCCTGATCGTAGGTGCCCGGCCGGAAACTGCGCAGGCTGCGGATGCGCGACGGCCAGGGCGGGTGGGGGTTGACGACCGGCGGCGAGGACACAGTGATGGGACTGAACCTCGTGTCCGCCTCGTCAACACCGTAGCCGGCATAGTCGAACGATGCGTAGGAGCCTTGCAGCGTGCAGGTCACGGAGTCCGACCCGCTCGTGAACACCAGCGACCGATCGGCGCCGCGATAATCGATCCGGTAGTCACTCACGCCGGAGGGCACCGTTGACAGGGCGGCGGTGCAGTTCGTGCCGCGGGAGTTCTCGTCGATCCAGATCGCGCCGAGGCCGAAACTCACGCCGCACCGAATGAGCCGGTCCGGGTCCTTGCCGTCGCCCAGGACGACGAAGCCGTTGCGGGACATGCCCGGCTGGAGCATGCTCTGCATCTTGAAGGTCAGGCTCCAGTCGCGATCGAGGGGCAGGGGCGCCTGCTGGCGGAGCAGTGCGTAGCCGGGGCCGTTCGAGGATTTCCACAACTCGTAACCCAGGAAAGAGTGAACCACCGTCAGGTCGGGGCACGAGACCTCGATGCCTCCGTATCCCCACAGCGGCTCGATGAGCTGGCTCTTCCAGGCGTCTACGAGCGCGGACAGCTCCGTCACCCTGGTGGGATAAGAATCGGCCAGGTTGGTCGTTTCGGACAGGTCGGTGGCCAGGTTGTACAGCTCTATCGGCGAGGGGTCGGCGAAGCCGGGCCGCAGCAGCTTCCAGTCGTCCTTGCGGACGGCGGTCTTGCCCAAGGCCGACCCGCCCGTCCGCCAGAACAGCGCGGGATGCGGCGGCGTCGTGGTCTGGCCCGTCAGTCGCGGCAGCAGGTTGACCCCGTCGACCTGTTGTCCGAGCAGCAGCGAGCCGTTGGCGGCGGCCACGAACGTCGGCAGCAGGTCGATCTGCGAGACCGGATCATCGAGTACCGTGTCGGCGGGAATGCGCCCCGGCCAGCGGATGAAGAACGGCACCCGGATACCCCCCTCGTAGAGCAGGCCCTTGACCCCCCGCAGCGGGGCGTTGTTCGACCAGTTCGGATAGGAACTCAGGTTCGCCGGCCCGCCGTTGTCGTTGAAGAACACGACCAGCGTGTCGTTCTCGAGGCCGTGGTCCGCCAACCGGTTGAGGATACGGCCGATGTTGTCGTCCATGGCCAGGGTCATGGCACCCAAGGCTCGTCGGTTGGGGTCCTCGATCGATGCCACGCGGGGATCGGACAGACGCCCGGGGTCCGGGTCCATGGGATCGTGCACGGCGTTGAAGGCAACGTACATGAAGAACGGCTGTTCGGGGTAGTTGCTGACGTGGTCGTCGAGGTAGTCGATCGCAGCTTGGCCGAACGCATCGGTCGTGTACAGGTCGGGCGGCTCGGTGAGCAACGTGCCGTTGTGCTGGAGCCGGAAGACGACTTGGTTCTCGGTGATGGTGAAGTAGGTCCGTCGGCCCTCGAGGAACCCGTAGAACTCGTCGAAGCCGCGGCGGTTGGGGTGATACACCGCATGGTCGCCGAGATGCCACTTGCCGATGCAGTACGTGCGGTATCCCAGCCCTCGCAGCGTGTCGGCGACGGTCGCCTGGGTAAGGGCCAGGCCGGTGGTCTCGTGGCCGTTGTCCTCGTAGCCGAATCGCTGCGCGTAGCGGCCGGTCATGAACGCCGCCCGCGAAGGACCGCACAGGGGCGCGGAAACGTAGCCCGAGGTGAAGCGAACGCCCCCGCGGGCGAGCGTGTCGATGGCGGGGGTCAAGGCGGCGAATCGCGGACTGCCCTGGATCCCCAGGTCGTTGTAGCCAACGTCGTCGGCCAGCAGCACCAGGATGTTCGGACCCGAGGCCGGGGGTGGCACCGGCGTCCCGCCGGTGCCCGCGTGTGCCCGCCCGGTGTGAACCAACGGGGCGCAGAACGACACCACGCACGATAGCACCGTCGTCCAGCCGGCGCAGGAATAACCCCTCTCTCTGCC
>JACQVT010000241.1 GCA_016209665.1 Planctomycetota bacterium
GTGGGCGGCGATGCGCTGGGCCCGGAGCACCTTCTTGACGGTCTGCGGGAAGAATGCTCCGGCTTTCACCGTGGCGTCATTGGCGACGATCATGCACGAGCGGCCGTGGATGTAACCGATCCCGGTGACCACGCCGGCCGCCGGAACGGCACCCCATTCTGGGTACATGCCGTAGGCCGCCCAGAGGCCGAACTCGAGGAACGGCCCACCACTGCCGGGGCTGTCATCCGCGTCGAGCAGCCGGGCCAGGCGTTCCCGAACGGGCAGCCGCCCGAGTTTGCGCTGTCGCTCATGGCCGGCGGGACCGCCCCCCTCGCGCAGGTTGGCCTCCTCCCGCAGGATATCCTCGGCGAGCGATTTCAGTGAGCGGCGATGGGGCGCGGATCCGCGGGCCATCACGAGCCTCTCCGGCCGATGTCGGTAAATACGACCCGGAACATACAGATATCCGAAGACTGTAAGGAACACAAGGTATTTGGTAGAGTGGCGTTCAGCCGGATTCTCGCATGGACCACGATGCAACCTACGACATTGACTCGGAAGGCATCGCGACGGTCTGCATCGACCGGGCGCACAAGCGGGTGAACACTCTGACCCGCGCGATCGTGGCCGAACTGAGCGATGCCCTCACATCGATTGAGAAGCGCGGGAGTATCCGGGGCCTGATCCTCGCTTCCGGGAAACCGACTACCTTCGCCGCGGGGGCCGATCTCAATGAGCTGCTCGCGTGTACCCGGACCGATCTGGATCGACTGCTGCGGGAAGGCCAGGCCTTGTGCAGCCGCATTGAGCGGCTCAACTGGCCTACGGTGGCGGCCATCAACGGGCATTGCCTGGGAGGCGGATACGAGTTGGCCCTGGCCTGTCGCACCCGGGTGGCGGCGGACGACCCGAAGACACTCATCGGCTTGCCCGAAGTCGCTCTGGGCCTGCTCCCCGCGTGGGGCGGCACGGTTCGGTTGTGCCGGCTGATCGGCGTGAAAACGGCCGCCCCTCTGCTGTTCGCCGGCACCAGGCTTTCCCCCGCCGACGCTCTGCGCCTGGGTCTCGTCGATCGGCTCGCGCCCCGGAACGACCTGCCCGCCGCCGCGCGTGGGGTTCTCGATTCGCCCCGCCGTCGCCACGGCAGCCTCTCGCGGGTGTTGGAGGCGTGGTCGCCCGTCCGGCGGGCCATTCTGCGCCGGGCGCGGACGCGAGTGGTCGGCGCGACTCCGGACCTGGTGCAGGCGATCGACCGAGTGGCCAGGGCGATCCATGCTGCCTGTGCGCACGGCGCGGCGGCGGGCTTCGAGTGTGAGCGGCAGGGGCTCCTGGAACTGCTGGACACTCCCGATTCCCGCCAACGGCTGCAAGCATTCCTCCAGCAGCGGTCTTCGGCCGCGCCGGCAACCTGAGGTCTCCGACACGCTGCGGCCTCGGTCGCTCGGTGGTACGATGGCGGGCGGAAAAGCCAAGCCCCCAGGTTCCGACCCTCGGGTCGCCAGCCTGGGTGGCTGGGCCGACAGATAAAGCTCCGCCGACAGGAGGACGAATGGCGCAGGATAGAATCGTCGACAACGATGGGCAACCTGTTCGCGTTCAGCCAGGTCTCGGGGATGAGGCGGCTCGACCTGGAACTGCCGCACAGCCTCGCCCGCGTCTACCCCGGTCCATAGTTCGGGATCAAGGGCACGCGGCGTCTGACTGGCGTTCGCGACCGCCCGATCATCGGTACGATCTTCAAGCCCAACCTGGGCCTGTCTCCCGATCAGACGGCCGAGATGGTCCGCCCGGTGGCCGAGGCCGGCGTCGATTTCATCAAGGACGACGAGGACATGGCCAGCCCCCCCGCACTCGCCCCTGGAGCAGCAATGGCATCAACGACACCGACCGACCTGCTGTTGGGCTTCTACGGTGATGACTTCACCGGCTCCACCGATGCGATGGAGGCCCTGACGCGGGCCGGCCTGCGGACGGTGCTGTTCATCGGTCGTCCCCGGCCCGAGCAGTTACACAAATACGCGGGCCTGCGTGCAATCGGTCTGGCCGGATGCAGCCGCAGCTTGTCGCCCGAGGAGATGGACGCTGAACTGGGCGAGGCGCTCGGCACGCTCAAGGAATTCCGCCTCCCCATCGTGCACTACAAGGTCTGCTCGACGTTCGATTCATCCCCCCGGATCGGCAGCGTCGGGCGCGCGTTGGACATTGGGGCCGAACTGTTCGGCACGCCGGTGGTGCCGTTGCTGGTCGGAGCCCCCATCCTCGGCCGCTACTGCGTGTTCGGCAATCTGTTCGCGCGATCGGGGCTGGACAGCGAGCCCTACCGTCTCGATCGGCATCCCACCATGAGCCGGCATCCCATCACCCCCATGACCGAAAGCGACCTTCGCCTGCATCTGGCCGCACAGACGCAACGCCGGGTGCGACTGCTGGACGTGTTGTCCATCACGGATGTCGGTTCGGCCCGCACCAGGTACCAGGAACTGGTCAAAGCCGGAGCGGAGGCGGTGCTGATCGACGTGTTGTACCGGGAGCAGGAGGCGACGATCGGCGCGTTGCTGGCGGACCAGGTTCGCCCAGGCTCGACGCTCTTCGTGGTGGGCTCGTCCGGCGTGGAATACTGCTTGACCGCCCACTGGCACAGCCAGGGCCGAACGCCGCCGCCGCCCGCGTGGACCGCGAGCCCGGCCGACAAGATGCTCGTCGTTTCCGGTAGTTGCTCGCCGGTGACGGATCGGCAGATCGCCTGGGCGGTCGAGCGCGGCGCCGTCGAGGTCCCGGTGAGGACCGACGACCTCGTCGACCCCGGCACTGCCGAGGCCCAGATCGAGGCGGCCGCGACCGCGGGGCTGGCTGGCTGCCAGGCCGGTCGGACGGTCATCTGTCACACCGCCCGCGGCCCGTCCGATCCGCGGCGAGCCGAAACAGCGGCACGGTTCGAGCGGGCGGGCGGCGATGCCCGGCAGCTCAGCGCAAGAGTTCTGGGAGCGGCCCTCGGCCGGATCATGCTGCGGGTGCTCCAGCGGGGCGGCCTCCGGCGGGCGGTGGTGGCCGGGGGCGACACGTCGTTCCATGTGGCCAGGACGCTGGGCATCGAGGCCCTGGAGATGGCAGCCCCAGCAGCCCCTGGCAGCCCGCTGTGCCGGGCCCATATTCCCGGTTCGCCGTTGGACGGGATCGAGGTCTGCTTCAAGGGCGGCCAGGTGGGCAGGGACAGCCTTCTGGGCGACTTGGCGAACCTGCGACAGTGACCGGAAGAGCGAGACCCAAGGCAGAAGCGGTGCCCCGAAGTGCAGAATCTATCTGTCCGACGGGGATTGCCCGGGAGAGGGCTCGAACCTCCACCTCATTGCTGAGACATGGCCCTCAACCATGCGCGTCTGCCAATTCCGCCACCCGGGCATGGGTACGCCAGGGCAAGGAATGGGGGCCCTGCGCGTCATTATCACAGCCTATCCAGGGGGTACAAGGCCGTCAAGCCGCAGAGTGGGGTCGGCGACGCAAAGCGACATAGGTGAGGCTCGAACCGCTGAATATAGAAGGCGTTTGGCCGCGTTTCGCGCCGACGGGCTGACGCGAAACGCACGCCTTCAGTGGGCCAAGGCAGGCCGCCGACGTACCCGCCGAGGCGGCGAGGGCGGCTCGTCTGCCTCCCCGGCGAGGCCCACCGCCGTGGGGTATCTCGGGTCGACGGGCTGTCCCGCGGCGGCAGGGAGGCGAACCTGTGGTTCGACGGTTGCTGGCGCGGCGGCGGTCTTCGCCGCGGTTATCTCGGTCGCAGCCGGGTCTACCTTCAGGACCGAATTCCAGCCGAACGGCCCCGGCTCCAACCCGAAGGCGGCGTAGTCCGTGTACCAGTCCCCGTCGGCCAGATAGCGAAACCGATAGGTTCCCGGCGCCAGTTCGACCTGGGCCCGCCACCAACCATCCCGGCCTCGTGCCATGTGGAAGGACTTCTGCCAGCCATTGAAGTCCCCCGTGATCACCACCTGCCGCGCACCCGGACGATAGAACTGGAACAGCATCTTGCCGTCAGCCGTTTGAGTGACCATCCCTGCCCCTCATGGTGTGTAGCGTTATCGGACAAACCGCACCATTAAAGCATAGCCGCGCTTTCGGCCCGTGGGCGCAGAATCCGCGCAATTCAGTAAAATTTTCATCGACGTGTCCGAGGCTGGCGGCTGGAACGGCTCGCAACATCCCTCCGAGGTTTAAGTTAATGCTGCCGCGGGACGAACCTGCGTCCGAGCTGGCCCAACCCCCACGTTACAGCGACACTAACTTCATCGGCACTTCCCTCCATTCCGTCCACGAAAAGCGGACCACCACCCGCCAACGGGCGGATTTCCGACAACGGTCGTCCGAATGGGGGCAATCGCAACGGCAACGCAACCGGGGGCCGTCAGCCGAGCAACTGGTCGAGTGAAGCGGCCAGATCGCGCTTGCTGCGCAGACCGATGAACTTCTCGCGGACCTCGCCGTCCTTGAACAGGATCACGGTGGGGATGGCGCTGATCTGGAACTTGGCGGACAGGCCCTGATTGGCGTCGGTGTCGACCTTGCCGACCTTGACTTTGCCCGCGTACTCGCCGGCCAACTCGTCGATGGTGGGGGCCAGCGCCTTGCAGGGCATGCACCACTCGGCCCAGAAGTCGACCAGGACCGGCTCGCTGGCCTGCAGCACCTCGTCGTCGAAGTTGTCCTCGGTGAATTCCCGCGTGTTGGGACCTGCCATGCCTGCCATCCTCCTTGTCCGTCTCGCCGGCCTGCCGATCGGCAGTGGTGCCTGTCGTTCGCTAATGCAGCCGGATTCTAGGAAGCGCCCGTCGGCAAGTCAACCTCGCTGCGCGGCCGCGATTTCCACCGCCGGTGAATCCACAGATACTGCTCCGGCTGCTCGCGGACGAAGTCCTCGATCGCCCGGGTGTACTCCTGCGTGATCCAGTACAGTTCGTCGTCGCGGCCCGCCCACTCGGCCGGCTGAATGACGCGGTTGACGCCGACTTCGTAGCCGAACCGGTCACTCGTGCGGCGGGCGTAGCCCACCACGATCGGCACCCGGTGCTGGATGGCCAGCAGGGCGATCGACTTGTAGGTGGAGGCCTTGTGCCCGAAGAAGTCGACGAACAGCCCCTTGTGGCCGGCGTTCTGGTCGGCGATGAAGGCCAGGATGCCGCCCCCGCTGAGCTCGTCGTCCGCGCTGCGGGCCACGCCCTTCTTGTAAAGCAGTTGCAGGCCGCGCTTGGCCCGCACGTCCATCAGGTACTGGTTGAGGTAGAGGTTGTCCATCGGCCGCATCACGGCGATGATCGGAAAGCCCATCGTGGCCAGCACGTACCCGCACAGCTCCCAACTGCCGTAGTGGCCCGTCACCAGGATGGCGCCGCGGCGGGTGGTCAGCACGTCGAGGCCGGCCTGGATGTTTTTCACCTGAACGTAACGCGGCCAGGTCCATTCGTTGATCAGCCGCGTGGTGAAGAACGTCTCCATCGCGACCATCGTCAACTGCTGCATCGACCGAAGGGCGAGCCGGCGGAGTTCGCTGTCGCTCAGCCGCTCGCCGTAGGCCAGCCGCAGGTGGTCCATCGCCCGCTGCCGGTGGCGGCGCACGACGCGGAACCAGATCGCCCCCATCCAGCGGGCGGTGACCAGGTTCCAGTCGATGGGGAACATCTGAAACACCATCCCCGCAAACCGCAGCAGAAGGTAAACGAGGTAATCGACGTTGATGATCCGCCGCCCCATGTGGGCAGGATTGTACTGCCCGCCCGGGCCCGGCTTCCA
>JACQVT010000022.1 GCA_016209665.1 Planctomycetota bacterium
CCGCGGCCTCGAAGGTCACCGACGAGCGCGAACCGTTGCGGCCAGCTTGTCGTGACAGCCTCGATCGTCTGGCCGATCTCGCGGGCCCGGCGAATGAGGTCCTCGCGATCGATCGTCTCGAGCACGGCCAGTGCCGCCTCGCACGCAATCGGGTTGCCGCCGTACGTGCCACCGAGTCCGCCCACGCCCGGTGCATCCATGATTTCAGCGCGGCCGGTCACCGAGGCGAGCGGCAGTCCGCTTGCGATGGACTTGCCTGCGACTAGCAGGTCTGGTTCCAGACCTGCCTGCTCGCAGGCGAAAAAAGTTCCGGTTCGGCCGTAGCCCGTTTGAACCTCGTCGGCGATGACGAGCACGTCGTGTTCCCGACAGATGGCGGCCAGAGTGGTCAGGAACTCCGCGGGCGGATCGACGAACCCTCCCTCGCCGAGCACGGGTTCGACAATGACGGCGGCGACGGATTCCGCGGCCACCACCTTGCGGAACACGTCACGCAACTGGTAGGCACAATGGACGCCGCACTGTGCGCGCTGCAGCCCGTAAGCACACCGATAGCAGTACGCGTACGGCATCCGGTAGATCTCGGGAGCGAAGGGCCCGAAGCCCGCCTTGTACGGATGCGTCTTGCTCGTGAGGCTCATGGCCAGCAGCGTTCGCCCGTGAAACGCGTCCTCGAAGGCGATCACCGCTTCCCTTCCGGTGTATGCGCGCGCGATCTTGATGGCGTTCTCGACGGCCTCGGCGCCGGAATTGACGAGCAACGTTTTTTTCGGAAAGCGGCCGGGCGTGCGAGCGTTGAGGGCCTCGGCGAGCCGCACGTAGCCATCGTTGGGCGTGACGTGCACGCATGCGTGGAGGTAACGGCCAGCCTGGCGCCTCACCGCCTCGACGACAAGCGGGGCCGCGTGGCCGACATTCAGGCATCCGAGCCCGCCGGCGAAGTCGAGCAAGCGGTTGCCGTCCACGTCCTCGAGCATCGCTCCCTCAGCACGGCCGATGAACACGGGCAGCGTGTGGTAGAGTCCCCGCGCGACACTGCGCTGGCGCCGTTCCATCCACTGGAGCGATTGCGGTCCTGGAATGGTCGTCCGCAACCTGATGCTCGCTGTCGTCATTGCCTCCATCTGGAACGTCCTTTGGGCGCACGCAACCGCCCGCATCCCGTCGCGAGCGCAATGCTATCCGCGGACTCGCTCCCGGGAGAAGAAGCGGTCCGCCTGGCTGCCTGGCGTACCCGCGTGAGCGATAAGATAACGACTCCGGCGGGAGGGGGGTCAAGCGGAAAAGGGATGCCACCGCGCAGCAGGCGGGCGTTCCGCGAAATGCTCCGAGTTCATCGGCCTCAAGCGCAGCGACGAGGCCGGCATCACTACCAACCAACCTTGTCACCGTTTGACAAGGTCTGGGCTGCGAGCCGGCACTCGCCCGGCGGTCACGTCCCTTGCTCCCGAACCTTGCCAACACCTTGCAAGGTAGCACAGCCCCGCGGGCCCCGGAATCGACCTCCGTAACTGCACCATTGCCAGCGAGTTAGAGGGCCCTCGTGCTCCCTCGCGGCCGACCGTGCCTTTTGGCGTTGACCCTGTTCTGGGCAGGTCCTACCATCCCGCCGCAGTCGACATCGTCAAGCGTTTTGTCGGACTTCCCAACCTCGATCGGTTCCCGGCCGACGGTCCGTCGAGGTTCCTGCAGGCGGTAGTGTATGACCGGCGCCGTCGATTTGGCGTCGCACTCGCGTGCAACGACACGGCAGGTGATCGCCACCACCGCCAGTCGACTCCATCGCGACATGGGTGCACCTGTGCGCGGTGAGCCAGTCGGCGAGCGTCAACAGATCGGCGGTGGCTGTGCCGAATGTGCGCACCTCCTGCTGGACCGTCGACCCGGACGCGAGGCGTGCGCAGGCGACGACAGTCTGTTGATGCACGTCGAGTCCGGCACATCGAGGATACAGAACCTCCATCATGACCTCCTCGTGGTGTCAGCGAGGAGCCCGCAGGATCGAAGTCTAGAAGGCGCGCTCTCCGGTCGGCGACCGGTGGCGACAGTCTGGGGTGCTCGCGGGGCTCCGGGTCCAACTGATATTCGGGCTCAGGGCACCACTGATAAACCGACCTCTGTGCTGACACGCGAGACCTACTCTACGCCGGCCGCGTTTCATGCGCAGCGGATTCGCGCACGGGTGCGGGGCTGATATGAAACCGCGGCCTTACAGCGGGAGGTTCGTTCCGCGCGCACCGGCGGCGCAGCCCGCACCGCTGGCGCGGCTCACCCTGCTCGCGCTGCTGCTCTGCGGCGCGGCGAGCCTGTCAGGGCAGCAGCCCGTTTTCTA
>JACQVT010000246.1 GCA_016209665.1 Planctomycetota bacterium
CGTGCGGGACCGCGCCCATCGTGGACATGGGGGCGTATGAGTACGTGCCGCCGATTCCCGGTGACCTCGATCACGATGGAGACATCGATATCGACGATGTCACGGCCCTCGCAGCTTGCGGATCAGGGCCCAACGTCTCTGTCACGAGTGAGTGTACTCCGGCCGATCTGGACCACGATGGCGACGTCGATCAATGCGACTTCGGAATGCTCCAACGATGTCTCAGCGGAGACGGCGTACCAGCCGACCCCGGCTGTTGCGGATTCTGAATCTCGGATTTTGGATTTTGGATTGGGGGCTCGGCAATCGACAACCGGCAATCGGGCCTGCCCGCCGTGGCGGGAATCGGCAATCGAAAATCGAAAATCCAAAATCGGCAATGGGGCCGGTGGCTCGCGTCGGGTGGAGTTCAACCGGCGGGGGTGACGGATTCGGTTGCCGTCGCGGGCTTGGGTTTGGCAGCGACGGGCACCCAGGGTTTGACGTTGGCCGCTCGCGGGGGCATTTGGCGAATGGCGAGGAGGACCAGCAGGCAGACCAGCAGCACGCCCACGCTGACGCCCTGGGAGATGGTCAGGCCGAACGTGTCGTGTGGGTTGTCGCTGCGGATGGCCTCCTCGATGAACCGCTCGACGGCGTACAGGATGAAGCCCAGCGGCATGACCGTGCCGTGGTGCGGCCGGCGGTAGAAGTACGCATTCAGCAGGAACGCGAGCAGGATCGGCCCGATCGCGCCGTACAATTGCGACGGATGCAGCGGCAGCGTCCGGAACTCGGGCGAGGCCGACATGGCCAGCAGTTGGTCCGGGGTATCGTCGAACCTTTCGTAGTGGCCGAGGATGGGCTCCAGGCCGCGCTCCAGCACGCTGCGCATCCGGGTGGCCGAGGCCAGCTTCTTCTCGTCGCCCGCGGCCTGGGCTTTGGCCACGCCCTCCTCGGCCTTGGCCAGCTTGTCGCGCAGATCGGGTACGGAGTTTTTCATCAGGCTGCGCGGGAATGGCCCGCTCATGCCCGACGAGTCGACGAGGATGAGTTCGGCCGGAACGGTCACCTGCCGGTTCTCCCACTGCCGATTGAAGGGCGGGCTGCCGAAGGGAAACTGCACCGCCCACGGCAGATGCGCCGAGCAGGTGCCGCCCCAGCAGCACCCGAACAGCAGGCACCCGATGCGACCGATGCCCATCCCCAGCAGCAGGCTCGGCGCGATGATGTCGGCATAGAGCCGACAGGGCAGCCGGCGGATCAGCCCGTACAGCAGGCAGCAGACGAACGCGGCGATGACCCCGCCGTAAATCTCGAACCCCCCGGCCTGCAACTCGAAGATCCGCCGGGGCTGGTCGGCGAACTGGTCTTTCCAGTAATGGATCACGTAGAAGGCCCGAGCCCCGATGGTGCTGGTGACCAGCGAGATGAACGCGAGGTTCAGGATGATGTCCGGGTCGGCTTTGACCCGCCGGGCCCGACGGGTGGCGCACCACGTGGACCCGAGAAACGCGATCAGCACCATCGCCCCATAGGAGGGCACCGTCAGGTGGATACCGGGGATGGTGAACAGTTCTGGATGCATGCGTTCGTCTGCCTGATGTCGTTGAGTCCGGCCAACCGCGCGGCCGGTCGGATACTCCACGGCGAAAAACCCAGCCGGCAAACTTAACGCCCCCGCCGGGCCGTGTCCACGCGGCCGCGCGACGGCACGCGCCTACCGGTGCAACCAATCCTGGCCATCTTGGGGGGCGGGCATCCTAACCCGCCTCAACCGCCACGACCGGATGGTGTTTTCAGAGCCCGGAGCGCAAGCGACGGGTTGCCTCGACGACCACGGGCGCGAGGTGCTCAAGGCAACCCGTCGCTTGCGCTCGGGGCTCTGACATGGGTTGCCGTGCGCGCCATGTGTTCCGGGTCGCTTCACGGCGCATGGAGGTTGGCGCTGAGTCGAGCGAGGACATCGGGCTGCTCGAACGGCAGCACCTGCACGGTTTCGAAGCGGCTGTCGGCGGGTCCCACGTCGTCGTACCACATGATGGGCGCGCCGCGGCGGACCAGCCGGCGCTGCAGTTCCCGTAGATGCGCGATCTGATGGCGAACGTCGTGAGGCGTCAGGCCGCGTTCGACGCACAGCGCGGCCGTCAGGCCCGCCGCCTCGCCGATGGCCCACTCGACGGGATGCAGGCGGTAACAGCCGTTGGTGATGTGCGTGGTGCCGATGTTCTTGCACCCGGCGAGCAGGTTGATCGTCTGCCGCGGGATCAGCGCGCCGAGCGGAATCTGAAACGGCTTGCTCGGATCGAAGAGCAGCGGCCGGCGGCGTTTGCTCTCGTGCAGGTCGAGGGCATAGTGCCCGATGCCGACGCTGTCGTCGTAGTGCACCGCCCGCGGGCCCGGTGAGTCCTTGGCGGTCACCTCCGGCTCGAGGATCGTTTTGACCGCGCGGATTCGCCTCGACTCGCGGATGTAGGGGAACTTGACGAGGCCGTGGTCGGTGCCGGCCACGTCGGGCCGGAGCTTGAACTCCGGGTAGCCGCGCCCGCCGTCGTCGCGGGCGACCTCGGTCTGAAGCCATCGTAGGAACGCGAAGCTGAGGTTGCGGGCGGCCTGAAGCTGGACGATCTGCTCGCGGGGATCGTCGACGAGGATGCTCCCATCGCGGTAGTCGTTGCCGGACCAGTTGATCAGGGCGATGTCGTGCGGATACGCCGGGTCGTCGAACTGGCTGGAGTCGATCGTCCGCCGGTAGGTCCAGAACGCGCCGGGCAAACCCGGCCGCGCCTCCAGAACGCCGTAGGTGAGCACCCGGCCCTTCCCGTAGTCGAGCGTGAGGGTGAACGGCTGTTCGTCGCGGCTGCGGGCGTAGTTCGGGGGTTCGTCGATCACGTGCCGCTCGCCGGGACAATGCTCGATAAAGAACGAGTACGTGAAGCTCTGGACGTCCTCGGCATCGGCGGCGTCGGCAGCGTTGGGTTCGCCGGTCTCGGCGCGCGGCTCCGCGCCGATGACGAACTCCGCCGCGCCCAGGGCGAGCAGGTCGCCGAGTTCGGTCGCATCGATGAACATCGTCCCGCGAGCCCGGTACCGCCGGCCGCGGTCCAGATCGACCAGGTCGACGTGGCTCACCCGGTCTTTCTCCATCCCGACGGCAAAGGCCTTGCACCGCCGATGGACCTGGAGCCTGCCGGCCGCCCGATGGGGCGCGAGTGTCTCATCGAAAACCTGCACGGCCGCCTTCGGTTCGAACGACATCGAGCCCCAGTTCCGGCCGGGACTGAAGCGGGGGTTCGCCGCGGCCTCAGGCCGCAGTTTGGCGTGCCGACGGTAGTGGTCTCGGATCGCGCTGCGGAGGGCCATGTAGCCGCGCGTGGCGCCGGTGGTTTCGATGCGCCCGTTGTCGTCGAGGGCGGTAACACCCTGGCTGGTGGCCTGCCCGCCGAGCCAATCCGTCTCCTCGGAGAGGCACACCGATCGGCCGGCCTCGCAAGCGGCGATGGCTGCCGCCACGCCCCCGAGCCCACCGCCGACGATGACCACGTCCGCCCGAATCTCCTCGCCGGGGTCCGCAGGACCATCGACTCGAACGACCCGGAGTTGTTGAATGTCCACCACCTCCAAGCTTCGCGCTGCCGCGCCGGTTCCCGCCCGCAGCGGGTGAGCGCCGCCGGCCAGCCAGCATGCAGCGCCTGCGTGCAGTGTTCGCTCGATCAGTCGACGACGGGTGAGTCGGCTCATGTGTGTGTCCTCGGTTCGCCCCTGAAACCACGGCACTCGCTGTGCGCCCCGAAGTGCTCCGGAGCGACACGGCGTCCTGCCAGCCCCGCAGGGGCGGTGGTCAACAGCCCAGGGCGTGAGCCCTGGGGACGGGGACGTTCAATCTCATCCTCTCTTCCTTCAGGAGGGCGGCTTCGCCGCCCTCCTGAAGAAAAGAAGACTGTCGTGGTGCGTGTGTTCTCCGAGGGCTCACGCCCTCGGCTTCTCACGATCGCCCCGTTCGGGGCTTTTCAACCCCATTCTTCCCAACCTGGGTTTCACGATTCTACACAGGTTCCTGACAATCCTCTATCGCTGCGAAGCCCAACGCCTGCCCGTTTGGACCACCGCCCTTGCGGCGGGTACAAATGTCGGAATTGGCTGGTTCACGTAAAGGTTCTCGATCCAAGAGGGCAACGTTCATGCATGGTAACGTGACGCGTCGGCAGGTCATCCAGGGCGCGGCCTTGGTTGGCGCAGTGGTAACCACCGGGCAGCCGGCTCTCAGCCAAGGCTCGTCCGCCGCTCCGCCCGTGCGGCCGAAGGTCCGCTGGACGGAGATGTTGCCGGACGAACTGTTGGAAGCGATCCGCCCACATCCGATCTGCTACTGCGCCTACGGCCTCGCCGAGCCGCATGGTCCGTACTGTGCGCTCGGGCTGGATTGGATCAAGGCCGAGGGGATTGTCGAGCGGGCGGCACGGCAGCATGGCGGCGTGGTGGCGCCGTCGTTCGCCTGGCACGTGCAGGATCGGCCGTACTTCGACTGGCTCGGCCAGCGGGGTGTCCGGCAGACGCTCTGCAGCGCCATCCCCGCGGACTTGTGGCTGCGGATGGCGTTGTACCAGATCCGGGCCATCGACGCTCGCGGCTTTCACGGCGGAGTCTTGATCACCGGTCATTACGGCGGGCTTGAGAAAGACCTCCGGCTGCTCTGCGAATACTACCGCCGCCGCACCGGTTCGCCGCTTCAGCTCTTTGCCGCTGCCGACGCCGAGCTGATCCACGTGCCCGGCTACGCCGGCGATCACGCGGGCATCACCGAGACCTCCCAATTGATGGCCCTGCGGCCCAAGTTGGTGGATCTGTCGCGGAAGGCCGAGGGCTGGCCGAGCGGCCGCTGGGCGGGTTGCGATTTCCCCCTGCCCGACGGTCGCAGCCCGAATGCCGAGATCGGCGAGCGGATCGTCGCCAGCCAGATCGCCCGGCTGGGTGAAATCCAGACGCAACTGCTTGCTGCGTTCAAGCCTCGCGAGAACTGGCAGGCGCCGTCGCTCACCGATGCCGAGAGTATCTGGCACCGCTTCGAGAGCCTGACCCGCAAGTATTGGTGGTGCTCGCTGACGCTGGAGGAGAATGATCAGCACAAGGATCTGACCTTCCCCGGCTGGCCGGCCCTGGGAGAATAGGGCCAATCAAAGGTATGTCAAAATGAGCTGCGTCCCCTTTGATTTGGCCTCCTCCTGTCTTGACCGAGGTTGATGGCTGAGAGCTGACAGATACACGCGGAAGACTCCCGAGTCATCCGGGAGACCTTCGATCACCACCTTAGCCCGCTGACGCCGCCAAGGCATTAACAGGAGTGCTTCGGAGGGATCGGGAGGTCCGTCAGGGCACCAACGAGGGATGAAATGGCTTCCATCGCGTGACGCTCAGGCGAGCAAGATAGAGGATCTGGCAGGTAGGAGCGTGGTCCACACGCTGGAGAGGCCCCTTTCAGTCTCGCTGAAAAACAGCGCTATTCGTGTCTTTAAGGCGATTGGGCCACCGAGTAACCATTCACAGGTCAAATCTGTAAGTGATTGCAGATCAATGAGTTAGCGTTATCGTGATTGACCACGAGAGTATCTTTTGAATGGCCATAACCCTTTGGATCAAAACGATTTATGGCACCAGCCCATCAGCCCCGTGAACGGCTACGGCCACCAACTTTTTCGGAGGAGAACCCGATTTTTCATTTGCCCTAGCGAAAGGCTTCGCTACAATGTGGCTAGCGAAAGCTTTCGCTTTACGTCAGGCGACTTCGCAAATGCCCAGGTGGAGCTTTTGAAATGCGTGAACTTGGTTCCGCTCAACCAACGGCTGTTGAGCTGGAGATTCTGCGGATTCTCTGGGAACTCGGGCCAAGTCCCGTACGTGCCGTGCATGCACAACTCTCGGAGTCGAGAGGGACGAACTACTCGACCACCGTGAAAATGCTGTCGGTGATGCTGACCAAGGGACTGGTCAAACGCAACGAAAACGCGACGCCGCACATCTGGCGCGCCGCCATTACGCATGAACGAGCTGCCAAGAGGTTTCTCACGGAGTTGATTGACAAGGTCTATGACGGTTCGGCGATGAGTCTCGTGC
>JACQVT010000247.1 GCA_016209665.1 Planctomycetota bacterium
ACCCGGACATGGTCGAGGCCTACAAGCGCTATCGCGTCTTTCTCAACGTGAATTCGGTCAAGGATTCCCCGACCATGCTCTCGCGACGGGTGTTCGAACTGCTGGCGTGCGGGACGCCGGTTGTGAGCACCTACGCCCGGGGGATCGAAACCCTCCTTGGCGATAACGGCGTGTTCCTGGTCGCGACCGAGGCGGAAGCGACGCGAATCCTCGAACGCCTCATGCACGACGATGACGCCTGGGCCAGGGCGTCCGCCTTGGGCATCCGGAAGGTGCTGTCGGAGCACACCTACGCTCAACGGTTCGCCGAGATCTGTCAACGGGCCGGGCTTGACGGCCCGACGACCAAGCCCCTTGGGGTGGCGGTCATCATGCCCGTCGGCGCTCCCGCCGACTTCGCCGCCGCCGCCGAACTCCTGGCCGCGCAGACATACTCCCAGTTCGAGACCCACCTGTTCGCCGAACAGGAACTGTCCCCCGACCAACTTGAACGCCTGTCCAACGCCGCCCGGGGACGACCGGTACGGTACTGGAGCCGCGAGCGGAACGGCCACAACCGCTGGAGCGGCTTCATGGAGACCTCTTCGGCCGAAATCGTCTGTAGCCTGTGGACCGATGCCGCCTACAGCCCGGATTACCTCGAGGAGGCCGCTCTCTTTTTCCGCATCCCGAAGGTGGACTTCGCCGGCAAGGCGTGCCATTTCGAGGCCAGCGACGGCAGCTTGCGGCTCGTGGGAAGCGACGAGGAGACCTGCATGGTCGCCAGTGTCCCTTCTGCCACGGTCTGTGCCCGCCGGTCCTGCCTGAAGCCTGAAGATCTGAAGGTGCTGCTCACTGAGCCGGTGTTCCAGCGGCCCGCGGGCCAGATCCTGTCGACCTGTCGCTACAACTTCCTGAGTCGTGGCCCAGGCGGGGGCTCGGTGAACGGACAATGGCGCCTGAATGGGTAGGAGGCCCGACGCAGTGTCTGACTGCCACCCTCCATTACGAGTGATGCACGTGTGTTGGCTTGGCCCCACGAGCCGGGGCGGCTACCGGACGCGGGCCGTCGAGGAGGCGAGGCTGCTCGGGGCCCTCGGCCACGAGGTGGATCTGGCGGTGTTCAGCCCGCCCTGGGACGCCGCAGACCCTGCCACCACGCGGGCCTTCCAGGCGGAGTTGCACGAGCAGACCGGGGCGGCGGTCCACCTCTTTACGACATCCTGCTTCTTCGACCTATCCCTGTCGGCACGGGCTGCCAACGAGATGATCGAGCCGCTGGCCCGTGTGGTCCGGGAACGCGACATCCAGATCGTGCACGGTCAGGCCGGCTATGCGGCCAGGCTCGGGCTGGCCCTAGGCGACCGAATCCCCACCCTGAAGGTCGTGTTTGACTGCCACGGCATTCTGCCCGAGGAAGCACTCATGACCGGCGGGCATCAGGCCAGGGTCCGCGCGGCCGAACAGATCGAGCGCGAGGCGATCAGCGGGGCCAACCTCGTGGTCCTCGTGTCAGAGAACATGGGCCGGCACCTCGAATCGAAGTACGGCGTGCCGATGCGGAGACGACTTCTGCTTCCGTGCTGCGTCGATCTGAACAGGTTCCCTCAATGCGCGGACACCCGTCGCCAGGCTCGTCACGCCTTCGGCTTCGGCGATGAACACACGGTTGTCACCTATGCTGGCACGCTGGCCGAGTGGCAGTGGCCCGCCGCCATGTTCCGCACGTTCACCCGCATCCGCCGGCAGCTTCCATCCGCTCGCCTCCTCCTTCTCGTGCCCGAGGCGGACCACGACAAGGCCAAGGGCCTGCTCCGCCAGGCGGAGGTCCCGGAGGAGGACTACCGGCTCGAAGAAGTTCCCAGCGACCAAATGGGCCGTATGCTCGTAGCCGGCGATGCCGGCCTGCTGCTCAGGCAGGCCCATCCCGTGAACGTGGTATCGTCTCCCACCAAATTCGGCGAGTACATGGCGGCGGGAATTCCCGTGATCGCCACCGCCGCCGTGGGTGACTTCTCGGAATGGATCGAGCGGGACCGCCTGGGAGTTGTGGTGGCCGCCTCCGACGACGGTGTTTCCGCGGACGCCGCCGACCGCATCGTCTCCTTTCTCGAAGACGTGAGAGCGAATCGCCAGGTCTGGAGCGCGCGGTGCCGGGCCATCGCCGCCGAGCGACTCGACTGGCAGACGCAGATTCGCGAACTGGCTCGGAGCTATCGGGAACTGCTCGGCCCGGCCGAATGCGGAGAGACCTCCCGGGAAGCCGGTTCAACCGGTGCCGAGGCCCCAGCGGCGCCCCTCCATGATGCGAAACGGCCGCTGCGGGTCTTGTTCAATGGACACGACCTCAAGTTTGCCCGCCACTTCATCCAGCATTTCTCCGACCGGCCGGGATACGAGGTACGGGTGGACGAGTGGCGGGGCCACGATATCTTTGATGCCGACCAGAGCGAGGCCCTGCTGCGGTGGGCGGACGTGATCTTCTGTGAGTGGTGCCTGGGCAACGCCCGCTGGTATTCACGGCATAAACGGCCGGGCCAGCGCCTCATCGTGCGCCTGCACCACCAGGAGATGCAACTGCCCTACCGATACCAGTTGGAATGGCCCAACGTGGACGCGGTGATCTTCATCAACGCTCAGCATTACGCCTCCTTCGCCCGCGAGCAGCCGGAGAACCGCGACAAGGCGGTGTTGATCTTCAATGCCATCGATTGCCGGGCCTTCGACCAGCCCAAGCTCCCCGGGGTCGAGTTCAACCTGGGCTTCGTCGGCATGAACCCCATGCGCAAGCGGCCCGATCTGGCCTTTGATATCCTCGCTCGCCTGCGCAGCGTCGATCCCCGTTACACGCTCTCGTTCAAGACGTCGATGCCCTGGGAATACTGGTGGCTCTGGGAACGGCAGGAGGAGCGGGAGTTCTTCTCCCGATTCTTCGCGGTCCTCGAGGCCAGCCCTCACCGCAACGCCGTCGTCTTCGATCCCCAGGGCGACAACATGTCCGAATGGTACTCGAAGATCGGGTTCATCCTGTCCACCAGCGACCACGAGGGGTCACACCAGGCGGTCGCCGAGGGGATGGCCGCAGCCTGTGTGCCCGTCATCCGTGACTGGGACGGGGCCACCCCGCTTTACCCTGCCCGCTTCCTGTTCTCCCGGACCCAGGAGGCGGTGGAACTCATCCGCCGTCTCGGCGAACAAGAGGTCCACAGGCGAGTCGAGGCCGAGAACAAGTCCTATGCCCGCAAGCATTTCGACGTCTCGGCGATCCTGCCGCAGATCGAGGCCCTCTTCGCCGGGGCCAGGACCGACGCCGTGACGTTCCCCGCCCTGCGGCTCG
>JACQVT010000248.1 GCA_016209665.1 Planctomycetota bacterium
CCAGGCCCGTGGCCACCCCGGGTACCCCGGTCTGCCGCGCCGCTTCATAGGTGAACCGCTCGGGACCCAGATACGACTTGAGCTGCCCCGGCCCGATTGCGGTGGGTTTTCGTCGGCCGCCTGCAACCTCGGCGGCCACGCCGCGGATCACGGCCCCGATTTGTCGTTCGAGGTCGCGGACTCCCGCCTCCCGCGTGTAGGCGGTGGCGATCCGCCGGATGGCGTCGTCGCTGAAGGTCACCTGCTCTGCGGTCAGCCCGTTCTCCTTCAGTTGCCGCGGCACGAGGTAGCGGCGGGCGATGAACACTTTCTCCTGCGTGGTGTAGCCCGACAGCGTGATCAGCTCCATCCGGTCGCGCAGGGGCGGGGGGATGGGGTCGAGGTAGTTGGCCGTCCCGATGAACAGCACACGCGAGAGGTCGAACGCCACGTCGAGGTAGTTGTCGACGAAGTTGTTGTTCTGAGCCGGGTCGAGCACCTCCAGCAGAGCGCTCGACGGGTCACCCCGGAAGTCCTGCCCGATCTTGTCGACCTCGTCGAGCATGAACAGCGGGTTGCGGGAGCCGGCCCGGCGGATTTCCTGGATGATGCGGCCGGGCATCGAGCCGATGTACGTGCGGCGATGTCCCCGCAACTGGGCTTCGTCGTGGATACCGCCGAGAGACAGGCGGATGAACTTGCGGCCCAGGGCCCGGGCGATCGACTGGCCGAGCGACGTTTTGCCCACGCCCGGCGGGCCCAAAAAGCACAGGATCGGCCCCTTGCCCTCGGGATTCAGCTTGCGGACGGCCAGGAACTCGAGGATGCGCTTCTTGACCTTGTCCAGGTCGTAGTGATCCTCGTCGAGGATCTGCCGGGCCCGGTCGAGGTCGAGCTGGTCGGCGGTCTGGACGGCCCAGGGCAAGTCACATAGCCAGGTGACGTAGTCGACCGCGACCGAATACTCGGGTGACGCCTGCGGGATGCGGGCGATGCGGCCCAGTTCGCGCTCCGCTTCCTTTCCCGCTTCCTCCGACAGGCCGGCCTGGGCGACGCGCTCGCGGAGGTGCTCGATCTCGGAGGTCCGGCCGTCGGCCTCGCCCAACTCCTTCTGGATGGCCTGGAGCTGCTGTTGCAGGTAGTACTCGCGCTGCTGCTTGTCCATCTGTTCGCGGACCTGCGAGTGGATCTTGTCGGACAGCTCGAGCACCTCGACCTGCTGGGCGAGGATGGCGTTGACCTTGCGCAGGCGCTCGGCGACGTCGAACGTCTCCAGCAGTTCCTGCCGCTTGACCGTCGGCATGGGCAGGTTGGCCCCGAGGAAATCGGCCACGCCGCCGGGCGTGTCGATGTTGGTCAGGACGACCTGGGCCTCGTCGGGGATGCTCGGCGACAGTTCGATGACCCGGCTGGCCCCCTGGCGGGCGTTGTTGACCAGGGCCTCGATCTCGCTGCTCAGCTCGGTCGAGTCCTCGCGGGTCTGGATCGCAGCGGTCAGGATGGGGTCGGTCGACACCATCTCCACGATGCCGAATCGCGTCAGCCCGTGGACGATGATGTTTACCGTGCCGTCGGGCATGCGGATCAGCCGCAGGATCGAGCAGACCGTGCCCACCCGGTACACGGTGTCCAGCCCGGGATCCTCGGTTTCGGCGAACCGCTGGGTGACCACGCCGATCATCTTGTTCGTGCCGATGGCCTGCTCGATGGCCCGCTTGGACTTCTCGCGCTCGACGCCCAGGGGAACGATGGTTCCCGGGAAGGCGACCACTTCGCGCATGGGCACAATCGGCAGCCGGTCGGGAATCGGCGTGCGCTTGCCGGCGGCGAGAGCCCCTGCGGATTTGGCGTCTTGGCGGGCCGGGCTCGGCGGCGCGACGGCCGGGGCCTGGTCGGGTGGGGAAGCTGACGTGTCGGTCGGCTCGTCCATCGGTCTGGTGGGATCGGTTGAAGGTCTCGTTCGGTCGTCTTGTACCTACGCCGCCTGCTTGTCCACGGTGATCCACAGAAAGCCGCGGTCGAGCCGGGCCGTCGTCGAGCCCAGGTCCGCCTGGCTGGGCAATGCGATGGCCCGGAAGAACCGGCCCGAATCGATCTCGATCCGCAGGATGCACTCGGGATTCAAGGGATCGGAAGGGACCGGCACCGGCCGCTCGCCCGAGATGTGAATCTCCTGGTCGACGACCTCGACGGCCACCTCGTCCTTGTCGAGGCCGGCCAGCTCGACGCAGATGTGGAACCGGACCTCGTCCTCGTAGACGTTGACCAGCGGCTGCCAGGCGGGCGACTGCGAGAAATGGTAGTACCCGCGGGAAACCGATTCGCGCCGGCCGAAGAACGCCCCGAACGCTCCCGGCGACTGCTCGGAAGCCTGGAACTCGATCAACATGGGTGAACTCCCGGTGTGGCTGCCGACGCGCCCCGGCTCAACGTGCCCGTCACGGCAACTCCAACGGTAGAATGTATCACTGGCTGGTGCCGATCGCCAGCGCGGGTTGTGGGCGGCCACGCCGAACCCACGTTTGATGCACCTGCCGGTCCAGGCCCGCCGGCCGGAGCGTCGCGCGGAGGGCAGGGTGGGCGGTAGAATGCGCTCTCGATGGGCAGGGATGGGACGGATCGACGGCGCGGTGGGCGAGGAGGCGAGGAGCGCCGACGGCCTCGCTGGGGCACGGTCTTCGTGCCGGCCGCGCTGGTGGGCGCGGTCGTGGTGGCGGTGCACGCGCCCGCGGTTCCCTGCCGGGCCACGTTTTTCGATGATGATGCCTATGTAATTATATACTGTGTCGATTCCAGGCGATTATTCCATCTACCTAGCGTTTTTGGGCTTGCAGTGGTTCCCTTGATGCGCTAGGATAACGCGCGCCCGAGGCATCCCCCCTAAGTCCGTCTGGTTCACCCCGGCCAGACGGCAAGCGCCTCGGGTTTATTTTGCGCACGCACGGCTCCCTCGTCGCCTCCTGGGGATGGGTATCTTGCCTTGGGGGGCGGGCATCTTGCCCGCCTTCCGCGCGGCCCGCGAGTCTCGGCGGGGCCCGTGACGTAATCGGTGGGGTATTTCAGAGCCCCGCGCGCGAACGAGGGGGTCGAATCTACCCATCGCTGGCGCTGCGGGCTCTGAAAGGTCCGCCTCCTCATCTTCGCCCGGGATGTCACACACCGGTCTCGGCGTGACCGAACACCCGCCCCTCGACGAAATCGCGGGGCCGGCTACAATGCGGCTCGTCTTGCGGTATCCACAAGGGGATGCATCCATGTTGTCGTTGGGTAAGTCTCTGTGGGCACAGGTTTTGGTTATGGGCGTCGTGGTCGGGGTCGCCGGCGGATGCGTGGAAAACGCCCTGCGGCCGGACGCGAGCCTGCTGCGCGAACTGCGGAACCAGCCGTACTCCGACCGCGACTGGGCGATTGTCCTGCGGGACAACGTGCGGTACGGGCTGGTGGACTATCAGACGCTGCGGGCGAATCCCGAGCCGCTGCTGCGGTACTGCGCGCTGGTGGGCCTCACGGGGCCGACCCGCACGCCCGACCAGTTCCCGGGCCGCACACACGAGACGGCGTACTACGTCAACGCCTACAACGCGCTGGTGCTGTGGGCGGTGCTGTCGCGGCCGCAAGACCCGCCGACGATGTACGACTACTCGATGCCGCAACTTGAATACGACTACCACTTCACGCTCGACGGGGCGATGGTCACGCTCATGCGGATTGAAGACAAGATGCTCAAGGCCAGCGGCGGCGACGTTCGGACCTTGCTGGCCACGTCGAGGGCGGCCATGGGTACGCCGCGGCTGGCCGGCGAGCCCCTTCGGCCGGAGACCCTCGACCGCCAGCTTGCCGATGCCGCGGCCGAGGCCCTGGACCTGCCGGAGATCCTGCGGATCGACCACAGCACGCGGAGCATCCAGGTCTGGCAGCTCATCATGAGCCGGCAGAACGATTTCATCGAGTGGTGGAAGGACCAGCGGCGGCTGCGGACGGCGTACCTGTTCAACGTCCTGCTGGAGCTGGCCTCGCCGCAGAAGCGCCGGGCACTGCAAAGCGCGGTGGGGTATTCATTCCGGGGGATCGCGTTCGATCGGTCGCTCAACCGGTGGGAACGGCGGGCGGACCGGCCGCTCGTGCCCTGACGACGACCCTTGACACGCCGCACGGCTTCGCCGATATGAACGCGCATGCGTTCGCGGCGAGTCAAGGGCGAGTGTGACACGGGAGTGAGTCCATGACCGACGTCCTGCCGCCCGCCGCGATCGAGTTCATCCGCCGGTCCGCCGGCAGCGAGCGCTACGCCGACTACCTGCGCGAGGTGCTGGTGCGGCTGGTCGCGGTCAACACCGCCGGCGAGGGGTCGATCGCCGAGATCGCCGCGCGTGAGGGCCAATTATTCGACATCATTCAGGGGGAGCTTGCCGCCACCGACTCCGCGGCCGGCGTCGAGCGGGTGCCGATCGACCCGATGATCGCCGCGGACCCCGATTACACCGTTCCCCTCTACGCGATCGGCCGCGACGGCAGCGTGCCGATGGCGGCGCAGATCTACGCCGGCCGCTGCAACCTTGTCGCGACGCCGGCGTCAGTTTCCGCCGTCGCCCTTGACACGCGACGCGACTCCGTCGCTCCCGGACGCTCCGCGTCCCGTCGCGAGTCAAGGGTCGCGGGCCGGGTTGATGATCGTCCGCCGGTGATTCTGCATGCCCACATCGACGTGGTGCCGCCGTGGTTCGGGCCGCGACAGGAGGGCCCACGGGTGTTCGGCCGGGGCACGTGCGACAACAAGGCCCAGGCGGCTATTCTGCTGGCCCAGATGCGGTTGCTCAACGAGCTGCAGGCCGACCTCGGCGTGGCCGCGGCCCGACGCCGGGTGTACCAGTTCGTCATCGACGAGGAGATCGGCGGCAACGGCTCGCTGGCCCTGGCCCGCGACCCGCGGCTCGCGGGGGCCAGCGTGCTCGTGCACGAGACGACGGGTTTGCGGCCGTACTGCGCCCACCGCGGATGCGTGTACTACCGGTGCCGTCTGTCGACGGACGGCGCGGCGGACATCTCGGCGCTGGAGATGTTTCCGTTCGTCGTGCTGGCGATGGAGGACGAGGGCCGCCGCATCCGTGCCGAGTCGAACACGCCGATGTTCCTGCCGACGCACGTACAGACGAACCACGGCACATTGGGGCCGTTCGGTCATGCGTGCGGCGCGGTGTGCGACCACGTGGCGTTCGAGATCTCCGCCCGGGCCCGGGCCAACGCCGAACGCATCGGCATGAAGACCATCGAGTTCCTTGACGACGCGGTGGCCGAATACGTCAAGCTGTACGGCGACAAGACCCGCCAGCGCGACCCGGTGACGGGCCAGCCCAAGGTCGCCCGTCATTTCGACGTGAAGGTGGTGCCGGGGCCCGAGTTCCACACGCTGCGGCTGGACGTGTACGGCCGGGGCGGGCACATGGGGGCCCTGTTCGAGTGCGACAACGCGATTACCAAGGCGGCGTACCTGCTGGCGGCGTTGATGCGGGTGGCTCGGCAGTTCCCGGCGGTGCGGGCGTTCGGCCGGTTGGCCGAGGATGGCGCCTCGGGCGGCGACCCGCGCTCAGTGCCGACGGAGCTTTGGTTGCAGGGCGGACAGGGGTTCACGCCCTCGCATCGGATGGAGGACGTCAAGACCCGCCTGCGGGCGGCCGCCCGGCGGGGCGGGCAGGAGTATTGCCGGTTTCGCCGCGCAGCGTTCCGTGAGTCGATGGTGGAAATGACGTTCGACCTGCTTCACAACGACGCCTACGCGGACTCGCCCGACAGCGAGCCGATGCGGGCTTTGCGGACGGCGTTCGCGGCCGTCGGTGAGCCCTGGCCCGAGGCTCTGGCCTGGGAGACGAGCTGCGATGCCCGCATCTACCACCACAAGGGCTGCTCGGCGGCGATCTTCGGTGCGGGCGCGCTCGAAGTGGCCCACGGTCCCAACGAGTACGTGGACATCCCCGAGATGCAGAAAGCCCTGGCGATCAGCACGCTGGCGACCTGGGCAATGATCGCCGGGGAATGAGCCCGTCGCCGCAGTGACCTCAGACCTGTACTACCAGTCTTCTTCACGGAGAGATAATCAGCTTGGACCCTAGTAACTCAACGCAACGTTTATGCCCCTGACCGGCCGCCTCATGCAGAGGGGTCCTATCCCCGGAATCGCGAGCATCAAGAATGGCACCATGTGCGAGCAGCAGTTCCGCAATCTCCATATTGCCGATGGATGCCGCGGCGTGCAAAGCAGCCTGCTGTTCACATGTCGTACCGTTCACTTTGGCTCCGGAAGACAGGAGTTCCTCGACGCGCGCTTTGTCGGCGAACCATGATGCCCGGTAGAGCGGAGTCATTCCATCAGCATCCCTGGCATTCAGGCTCGCCGTCCAATAGGTGCGTGCCCAGCTTGCCAGAAGAATGACCGCCAGTACGAGCGCGATACCCGTAACGGCCCACCAACAGCACCGACGCACATCCCTCTCGTCCGCGGGTAGGGGCTTGCCGATGTCCACTGGATACCTTCCGATCGGAGCCGGCCGCGAAGCAGCCTCTCACTACAAACCTCACTATATGCGCTCCCCACACTGGGGGCATTTTGGTTCGGCCAATCCACGCAAGACTGAACCACAGCGGCGGCATTGAGTCTCATGGGGCAGGGCACGTCGGGGCCCCCACTGATAAGTGACCCACCAATATGTCAGCAGTGCAAGGATCGCTATGGGCAAGACGGTATTCAGCATCTGGGCCGAAACGGCAGTCCAAAGTGTGACTTCTGGGTCGTATTTGCCCTCCGCCGCCTTCCATCGCTCGAACGCTGGGATAGTAAGGACGAGCATCCACATGAAGGCGGGAACCAGCGACAGTATTGTCCGCAACGGCCAGGGCATCAGATCTGCTCCCCACAACTCGGACACCGGGGCTCGGCGAGGTTGCGCAGTACGCCCTCGCACTTGCGACAGCGAGTGTGGAACCTGTTGTCGTGGCGAGGTCCAAGGTGTCCCGCGAGCAGTGAGTAAGTCGCAACCGTCAGTAGCGAAATCGGCAAGACCTGCTGACCAATCCCTGAGACCATCCAGGGCACAAACTTGCTGATCGGGTTCATCTCTGTACTGATGGGCTGCCAAGACAGCCAGACAAGAAGGACCCGAAGAACAACGTAAAGACTTGGGGGAATGACCGCGAGAATCACTCGGATCAGCCAAGGCATCGCCAGACTCCAGGCCTGAGAGGCTGCCACCGCAGTGGGCAATTGAGCCGGACGCACCGCCGGGTCGTCTGTCGCTCAATGCAGCACCAGAGTATACGAGCGCCGAGGCGGTCCTGTCCATCCCCGTCGGTTTGTAGCCTTTAGGAAGGCGTGCCGGGTACCGTCACCCCGCGACCTGGAACTGGATGATCCGGGCCTCGTCGACGCGCCTGGAGGCATCCAGGACTTGAATGTCAACGAGAGTGCCGTCGGCGTCGTAGTGCACGATCACGTCGGGTTTGTCCTCATCGCTCTCGGCCACCGGCCCAGGCTTGATTTCGATGGTCAGGGTATCCGCCCGTGCGCCATGTGCCACCCTCATGGCCGATCGTTCGGACTGTTGGTCCCCTGGGACGGCCTATGGTTACTCTCCGCTGGCCCCGGCGCTAGTCGGTCAGGCCGAAGCGGCGGCGGACATCGTCGAGGGGCACCGGGACTTGGCCTTCGTTCTCAGCCTTCGCCCGGCGTAGTTCGAGCAAGTCTTCCGCGTCGGCGAGGCGCTCTTGAATCTCAAGAAACTCCTCGTAGGGCAGCAC
>JACQVT010000261.1 GCA_016209665.1 Planctomycetota bacterium
GAACGACTCCGTCGGACTCGGGCAGTTGGGATAGTCGTTGTCGGTGGCGGTGTACTGGTTCACGTTGTTGGTGCAGTAGTACGAGGTAAACAGGGCCGTCATGTCCAACCGGTTGCCGATGTTATCGTAGTTGTAGATCCGCCGTTCGGCGATCAAGTCGTTGTTCGGATTGGACGGCGGGTACGTACCGAAGTAGCGCTTCGACGTCGCCAACTCGCTGCGGTTATTATACGTCCAGACGTTGCAGCGGGCGAGAGCGCCCCAGACGGTCCCGGTATTCTCCAGGCCGATCCGCCCTTGACTCGCCGCGAACGCATGCGCGTTCATACCGGCGAAGCCGTGCGGCGTGTCAAGGATCCGCCGGCCCAGGGTGTCCAGCGTGTAGTCATACTTGGACACGCTGGTGGTGCCGCTCTTGTTTTCGACGTAGTTCACCAGGTCGCGGTTCGCCTCGTAGGCCCGTTGGATGGTCGCCAAGTTGTCGTCGGAACTGGACTTGAAGTAAACTATGTCGGCATCGACATCAACGCTCTACGTCTCTATATACTCCAGATTATTCCGGTAGGCAAACCAATCACGAAAGGAATCTGTAAAAAGCGAATGGGCCGCCAGTCCACCGGCATGGGGCAAATACCCCCTGGCTCCGTGGCGCGGTAATCGTACCCGGTTACGAGTAGACCGTCTCCAACGGCGTCGGGGTCGAGGCAGGGGCACCGGCCTTCGCTTGGCCGGTTCCTCCGGGCTACCGCGCCGTCGCAACTTGCCAACACTCATTGACGGTTCAGCGTTGAGGATCGTGAGGCGCGGCCGTGGGGCGGCGGCGGTTGCCGGCACAAGCCCTGGGATCGTGTACCGGCGTTTCCTTGACACTCCCGGCGGCTGACGGCGATGATCCAAAGCAGCGGAGCCTGTGCGGGCTGGGAAACCTGTGGTCTCGGGACGATGAATACATGCTCAATCGCAGGGACTCAATCGGGCTGACGGGATTGGCGGTGGTCCTGCTGATGGGGGCGGGAGCGCTGGCCAAGGGCAGGCCACGGATCGATCTGGTGGAGTTCGGGCGGGTGGTCGAGCTGCCGGACGCGCCGGTCAAGATCACCACCGCGGCGGACGAGCTGCCGCGGGGGGCGGACGGCTGGGACGCCGTCGAGCGCGAGGACGGTGAGTACACGATCGGCGTGGAATGGGACGAGCCGCGCGACCTCAGCGAGGTCAACATCGAGTTCCGCCACGCCATCGCGAACCGCGAGAAGATCAAGGTCCAGTATTTCAAGCCGCTTGACGCCCAGGGGCTCTCCGGCCAGGCCGGCGACCGCAAGCCGTCCCAGGGCAGATGGCTGACGCCCAAGGCGGAGTGGTGGGCGGGCGACCGCGACGTATCGTTCGCGTTCGCGCCGCAGGACGAGGAGACGGCGGACGCGAGCCAGCCGGGTGTAACCTATCGGGGGACGAGCCGGCTGCGGTTTCTGTGTGGGAAAGACGAGTTGCCGCCCGTGCGATACTTGCGGGCGTACGGCCCCGGTGAGACGGCCACGGACACGTTCGATCTGCGGTTCGAGGCCAAGGCCCGCATCGGCCCGCCGGTCATGGTCAGGATCGTCAACGGCTACATCCTGAGTTCGGACGGCAAGACGACGATGGAGTCGGCGGTCCTGCACGAGGGGCCGGCGTGGCTGCGGATACACTATTTCCGTGACGAGGCCCCTTCGGCCAATCACACCCGCGTGATGATTAGTCCCGTCGACAAGCCCGACCAGGAGGTCACGGTGCTGCCGGCGGAGGTTGCCCGGCGGGGAACGCTGGGGGTGGCCGATTCCGGCGTGACCGTCGCGCGTCGGGGCGGCAAGGTCACGGCGACGCGGCCGGCGGATAAGGCGCCGCCGACAGACGAGCCATCCACGCCCCCGTCCGACACGAACTGACTTCGCAGCTCCCCCTGGGGAAGGGATAACCCATGACCGCTCCATGCTCGCTGGCAGAATGGCACACGGACTGCGGCCGCGAGCCGTCGATCCGCGTCGGCGTCGTGCTGCCGGCGGACGAGATGCGATCGCTGCGGATCGATCTCCCGCCGGCGCCGTATGACCTCCTTGTCGATGGACGACCGGTGGGCCGAATGCGGGACCGTGCGGCCGAGCTTCATGTGGGCCAGCGGGGTGTGCAATGGCGAGACGACGGCGGGCAAACGGTGGCGGCGGGCGAGACGTTGCGCCTCGTTGCTGCCGCCCCTGCGCCGGTGCAGCAGGGCTCGGGCGTCCGGCTGCACGACGTGGTCACGGGTCGAGGTTTTCACTGGCAAAAGCGGGTCGGTTTCACGTTCGAGGGTGTCCTCGAGTTCCGGGCCGTGGCCGGCCGGCTGCTGGTGGTCAACGAGCTGGGTCTGGAGGATTACCTGCAGGGCGTGATCACGGCCGAGATGAGCGGCCGATGCCCGATCGAGTTCCTCAAGACCCAGTGCATCGTCGCCCGTTCGTGGGTGCTGGCCCACACCGAGCCGAAGCACACCGACCTGCCGATCGACCGCTGCAACGACGACTGCTGCCAGCGGTATCAGGGCACGACGTCCTGGAGGCCGAGCGCGGCCGAGGCGGTGATAGCCACCCGTGGCCAGGTGGTGACGGATGCGGCCGGGCACATCATCGACGCGAACTACTCCAAGAGCTGCGGCGGCATCATCGAAGCGCCGGAGTATGTCTGGTTCACCCCCAAGACGTGCCAGCGGGCGGCGGTGGACGCCCCGGTGGATTCGCCGTGTCGACGATTTCTGCCGGTGATCGAGGACAACCTCGACGATTTCCTTGGCGGCGGCTGGCTGGCCGGCGCCGACGTCTTCTGCAGCCCCAACATCGTGCCGGACCGCGATCTGCCGCGGTATTTGGGCTCGGTGGACGAGGGCGGCGGGCATTTCCGCTGGACGGTGACCTACTCGCGCGACCAGTTCGAGAATGTGCTCCGTCGCAAGCTGGCCCGCGTGTTCGCGGAGCCTGGCGAGCCGGCGTCGGTCGAGGCGGGACGGATACTCGTGGCCGACCTGCCGCCCCGGGAGGTCGCGTGCCGCGTGCCGGCAATCGCTCGCCTGTCCGACTTGCGCGTCGTGCAGCGGGGGCCGTCGGGACGCGCCTGCGAGCTGGAGATCGAGTACGAGGACAGGGCCGGGCGCCGGTGCCGCGTCGGCATCCGCAGCGAGTACCGCATCCGCGAGGTCCTGCACGAGAAGTTCCTGTACAGCAGCGCGTTCAAGGTCTCGATCGAGCGGGGCGGCGACGGCACGCCGGCCGCCATCAGCCTGATCGGCGCGGGCTGGGGGCACGGGGCGGGCATGTGCCAGATCGGTGCGTTGGGGATGGCCGTGCGGGGTTACTCCTGCCGGGACATCCTGACGCACTACTTCGCCGGCGTCGAGATCCGAGCGCTCTATTGATGAGGGGCATCGCTGGCGGCAAACCCCGGCGCACGGACGTGGTTGCCGCGGGTGGACGCGCTGCCAAACGGGTCGTCAAGTGAGTGGAACGGAGTGCGGACGATCAGGCGTCGGGGATCTGGCTGGCGATGGTCATGTAAATGCCGCGGAATCCGCTCCCGATCGACCGGATAATCGCCATGGACCCCAGAACCAACACCGCGAGCATGATTGCGTACTCGCTCGCCGTTGGGCCCGACTCCTCGCGCGCGAACGTTCCGACCCTCTCTCGCCATGTGATGGGCTCATACCTCACAAGTCACGCACCTTTCCCCCTGTGGCAACGGAACGTGCCGTTGGACTGGGTAAACCCTACGATTTGAATCGACCGCGGGCAAACGCTCTTGGGCCGGGTTCGCGATGGTCCGGCAGGAAACGGGCGGCCAGGGATTACCGGTCCTTCAGCCGGGTCGACGCCGGGGCGGAGGGGATGAGAGATAAGGGATGAGGGCTGAGAGATGCGGAAGGGGGGGTTGGCTTCGGGCGTGTAGCTGGTAGGCTGTAGTTCGTGGTCTGTGGTCTATTGCAGGTGGGGGCCGAACCATGTCGGCCGGCAGGTGCTATATTGGGACCAGCGGGTGGAGCTACCCCCACTGGGGCAAAGGCCGGTTCTATCCCCGGGGCACCAAGCCGGGCGATTACCTCGCCTACTACTCGCGGGAGTTCGGCACCGTCGAGATCAATGCCTCGTTCTATCAGCCGCCCAGGCCGGAGATGATCGACCGCTGGCGCGAGGCCACCGGCAGCCGGTTCCTTTTTGCGATCAAGCTTTGGCGGCGGATCACCCATGAGCGGAAGCTCGCCGATTGTGAACAGGAGCTGCGTGACTTCCTGTCGCGGGTGGAGGCGTTCGGCCCCAAGCGGGGGCCACTGTTGATTCAGTTGCCGCCGTCGCTGCACCGCGACGACGAGCGACTCGATGGATTCTTGAACGCTTTCAAGGCGGTCGGCGGCAAGGCCCGATGGCGCTTCGCCGTCGAGTTCCGGCACCCGAGCTGGCTGGCGACCCCGGTCTACGCATTGCTGGACGGACACGGAGCGGCCTGCGTGTTGGCTGACCTGGCTCGATGCCCCATCGTCGAGCCGAACGATTCGCCTTTCTTCTACGTCCGCCGCCACGGCCCGGGCGGTGCTTACCGCGGCTGCTATTCGGCCGACCACCTCGCCGCCGATGCCGACCGCATCCGCGCGTGGTTGCAGTCGGGCAGGGACGTGTACGTCTACTTCAACAACGACATCGAGGGCCACGCCATCGACAACGCCCGACAGTTGCGCGAACGGGTGGCCCGCTCGTGACGCGATACCTGGATGAAGGCATGAGGGATAAGCAGGATGAGGGGGGAAGCGATGGGATACCAGGGGACATCACTCATTTCCCTTCAATTCATCCAAGGTGGTTCATCGGTCTTGTGGTCCGGTCGTCGATAATCAGTGATGTCCCCTTTTTCTGCGCCGATAATCAGTGATGTCCCCTTTCCGTGCGTTTCAGATCAGCGGGCGGGGGAAATCGGTAAGGAGCGAGATGTCGCGTTGCTCTGCGCCGCGTGGTCCGGTGTGACCAGGTGCAGCTTGTTCTCGCCGCGCTCCCGTCGTTGCCGGGCGTGTTGATTGCTCTTCGGCAGGGTCCAAGCGGCCCAAGAGCCGACGGCGGAGTCCGTCTCGGCGGTTGGTCGCGACACGGCGGGCCTCTTCAGCTCGGCGGCCATATTGTTGCGAGGCAGCGTGACCTCGTCTTCGGGATGGATTTCCTCGTAGCGGGGTCTTCGTCGGAGGTACTTGAGCGGCCGGACGAACGGCTGATAGATCAGATTCTTGTACAATTTCCTCAGGACCGTATAGGTTGCGAAGGCGACCGGCATGAAGGCCCGGCGGTCGATGCAGCGCCGGACCCAACGATGGGTCGCCCAATCGATGAGCCGGTGACACAGCCAGCGAGGAACACCGACATTGCGCAGATGCAGGACGACGCGGAGCCAGGTCGACAGGTAATCATGCTTAGCGAACTGCAACCGCCCCGTGTACATGTAGTTGTAGGCGTACTCATCCCGGGTGCCGATCAGACCGTCTTGGCGGGCGCGCTCATACAGGGGCGTTCCCGGATAGAACATGAGGGGGAAGATGCGCAGGATCGCCGGACCTCGATGGTGTGATGCGGCGAACCGCATCGTCTCAATGACGTTCGCCTCGGGCTCGTAGGGGTTGCTGACGATGTAATGGTACTCCGCCTTGATCCGGTAACGGTGAAAGAGATCGATGCCTTTGACGATGTCCTCGATCTTGGTCGGCCGCTTGTAGATGTTCTTGAGCGTGTCGCGACTGCCGCTCTGGATGCCCATGCTGATCAGGGCGATGGGCACCCGGGTGAGGGACGCCACTTTTTTCTCCGTGATGGTGATGGGAAACGCGTCCAGCTCCAACGGGAGGTTGACGCGGTCCCCGTACTTCATCGCGAAATCCGCGATGTTCTCCTCACTGCGGACGAAGAAGAGGTCGTCCACGATGTTGACCGCCTCGATCGTCGGAAAGCAGGCCCGGGCTTTCTCGATTTCCTGAATGATGTTCTCGTTGGACCTTTGGCGCACCCAGGACCCCTTCCCTTTGTAGACCTTCAAGAGGGCGGCGTTGTTGCAGAACGTGCAGGGATAGGGGCAGCCCCGGGTGGTCTCGACCCGGAAACGGTGGAGCGTGCCGCGCAGGTTGTCCGGCCGGGCGGGCACCAGCTCGCCTTTCTCGATCACCCAGTGGGTTTCGAGTTCATAGTCGGGGAAAGGATAGTCGTCCAGGCCCTGCTCCAGCGTCTGGACGGGATTGTGAATGGTTCGGCGGTTGCCAAAGGCCCCGTCGGCCCGGAACGAGTAGCTGCCCACGCCGGTGGGGTCTCGTCCGGCCTCCAAACGCTCAGCCAGTTCGAGCGTGGGTCCTTCCCCCTCCCCAACACAAATCGCATCCGCTATCTGGAGCGACTCGTCGGGGGCGACCGTCGGATGGGTGCCTCCCCAGACGATCGGAACCCCGAGGCCGGCCGCACGGAGGGCGTCGGTCAGCACGCAGGCGCGATGAAAGGTGTTGGTCATCAGGCTCATGCCGACCAAGTCTGCGGTCCGACACCGCTCGATGAAGGCGTTGGTCGCCGCTGCTCCAAAGTCGGCTTTGGCCGTGTCCCGCGCGGAGGACATGAAGATCATTTCCACAGCATGACCCGCGCATTTCAAATACGACGAGACAAATCGCAAGCCCAGTGCGATCGGGTGGGTATAGGTCGAGACGAGGACGATTTTCATACGGACATCTCCTTACCGGCCTCCTCCACCGGGTGGCGGTTGAGGGGCTTCGGGCGGATGGGATTCAGCTTTCGGAGACGACCTGAACACTCGGTCAGGGCTGCTTGGCGTTGACCGCGCCACCAGTCCCAACGCCCAGCAGTATAACTTGCTTCGCCGCGTTGTCAACGCATGCTTCTGCTGCCCCAGCGGGTAGGACAGGGCGGACGGTCCGCGGTTCCATCGGCGCGGTCCAGGTGAATGGGCACGTCCGTTCCTCTCGCTACGCGAGCCCGTGGATTCGGGTCAGTCTCGCAGGCGCGTTTAGCGTGGGGGCGCGGATTGAAGGACACCGGCCGGGCAGGCCGATGTATCGTGGATGAGTGATGAACCGTCCTACATCCTGGAGATTAGCGGACTGCCTGAGTCCGGCGGGGGGGCAAACGAGGGGCAACCGTCAGGCCAGGCCGGCGGTCGGCCCTGGATCGGCATGCATTTCGAGTGCTGCGGAGTTTACACCCGGATTTATCGGAACCGGGATGGAACAGCCTACGAAGGGCATTGTCCGCGTTGTCACCGGGTGGCGCGGGTCAAGATCGGCGCCGGGGGCACGTCGCATCGGATGTTCCGGGCGGAGTGAAGCGCGGGGATGAAGTCAGCAGCTTCATTTTCGATTTTGGATTTGCGATTCCCGATTCCCGGGCCCCGAACCCCGAGCCCCGGGTCTTCACTGTCCGGGCTGCATTTCTTCGACGGCGGGCAAGTCCTCGAGGCCCGACAGGCCGAACACCTCCAGGAACCTGCGGGTGGTGCCGTAGAGCATGGGCCGGCCGACGTCCTCGGCTCGCCCGACGATCTTGATCAGGCCCAGCTCGCGGAGGCGGTTGAGCATCTCGCCCGCCGACACGCCGCGGATGGCCTCGATCTGGGCGCGCACCACCGGCTGCTTGTAAGCCACGACCGCCAGCGTCTCCATGGCCGCCTGGGACAATCGCGTGTCCTGCCTGGCCTGCTTGAGACGGCGAATCCAGGTGTTGTAGACCGGCAGCGTCAGCATCTGGTATCCGCTGGCGATCTGCTCGATCCGGAACGAGGCTCCCGTTTTCTCATATTTGTCGTTGAGGGTCTTGATGTGACTTCGCACGTCGCGGGCTGAACCCACGCCCACGCTCGAGACGATCTTGGCCAGCGGCAGGGGGGTATCCGAGGCGAACAGGATGGCCTCCACCACGCGCTGCGTGGTGACCTCGGGCTGGCCGATGCCCTCGGGCGACTCGAGGGTCTCGGTGTCGGCGTCGGCATCGCCATCGGCCCGTGCGGCCGGTCCGGTCTGCCCGCTGGTCGGCGGGGGCGTCAGGTCGGCGTCTACCCCGTCATCCTGACGGTCTTCCGTCGAGGCTAGGGGGGGGTGCTCCGTACTGGTTTCATCCGTGTCGGCCATGATTCACGAGAATATATCGGCCTGGTCGCGGATCGTCCAACGGCCCAACCGACCGGAGGACATTCCGGCAATCCGTCTTTGACTTGGCCGTTCCGCCGGGCATAGAAACGCCGCAGGGGCAAGTCTTGTCCTGCTTCGGGCCGGGAAAGGCGGTTTACCCGGCCGAAGTGGTTTCCGAAGATCGCTCGAAGTCAGAACGCTCGGGCTCATTGGAACGGGTCAGACTCTGGGAGCGAGGACTCAACATGAGAACGTCAGTTATCCTCGGTATCGTTGCCGACACGGTTCTCGTGGGGGCGGCGGGCACCTTCGCGACAACGTTCACAGTGGCCACGTTCGCGGACCCGTCGCCGGGTTCGTCGTCGCCGCTGTTCAGCCTGCATTTCGACGGGAGCGGCGATCTGGACAGCGTCCAGGGGAGCTGGAGCGGTACGGGCTTGACGCTCCAGGTGCCGTTCGACGGCTCGGTGTACCCGGACGCCACGTTCTCCATGCCGGCAGTGAGCGTCAACGCCGCCGGGCAGGCCGGGCCGGGTCACGTCGAGTTCTATGACCAGACGGCGGCGCTGATTCTGACCATCGATTGGATTTCGGGCACGGCGAACGAGTTCGGCATCGGCGCCCAGGACACCACGACCAGCCCGGGCAACGTGACCATCCAGTACAAGAACTTCAGCCTGGTCAGTGAATCGTTCGCGTTCAGTTTCGCCAACCAGCAGGACGTGGGCGACGACACGATGACGACGACCGCAGCCTTCACCTCCTCGGCGTTTCCTGAGCCGACGACGATGGTCGCCCTGGGGATCGGCAGTCTGGCCCTGCTGGTCCAGCGAAGGTAGACCGCGCTGGGCGGTCAAGCCACGCCAAGGGGTGCGCGACGCACTCGCTGCGCGTTTTCGTCGCGAAGCGGCAAGCCCGACCGTGCGTCTGATTCATGCACGGTTCGCGCTGCCGGCGTCCGGTCGCGGTTCGGACAAGCCCCACGTTGTTCGCACACCCTCTCAGACGAATTGTGCCCACCGCGTCCTATGCAACCCCGCGGCTACCAGCAGCGAGGCTGTATAAACCAGCAGGGCCTGCGGCCACGCCGAATCGAAGCGCAGTCCACATTGACTCATCAGCGAGATCACCAAGGGATGGACCAGGTAGATCCCGAAGGTGTTGCGGATGAGGACGTTCGTGACGGGGTCGGTCCGGCCGACCGGCACGGCGGCCAGGCAGACGAGCAGCACCCCCAGGCCAAACCGTCGCAGTAACTCCCATTCGAGGAGGACCCACGGCTCGTGCACCCCGCCGACGGTGGCGATCGCCGCACCCAGCAGGGCGCATGCCACGAGGGTGGGCCGACGGTGTGGTCCCATGGCGATGGCCCGGCCTACCGCCACTCCGAGCGGGATGCAGGGGATTGAAAAGAGCCACTGCAGGAAGGGCGGCCCAAGCGGGCCTCTAATCCTCACCCACGCACAGACGAAGAGCACGATGGCCCCGGTCGCGACGGCCGTCGCCACCACCCTGCGGAGCGGCCATCGGCCAAAGAGGCCGGTCAGCCAGACGGCGGCTAGGTTCGCGGCCAGGATGAATGGCAGGAACCACAGGTGCAGGGCGGTCCCGTAGAACAGCATACGCCACTCGAGCGATGCGGTGAGCGGCTGGTGATGGCGGAGTGCGTGCAGGACGAGCCCCACCGCGTACACCCCCGACCAGACAACCCAGGGGACCAGGATCGTCC
>JACQVT010000023.1 GCA_016209665.1 Planctomycetota bacterium
CCCAAACCCCGTGTGGGACCGGCTTCCAGCCGGTCTGTCCGTCCAGCACTTCCCGCGTCGTCATGTCCCAAACTCCTGGGCATCCCACGCCCGCGGCGCCGACCGGGTCGAAACCCTAATTCTATCCTCGATTCCGCGCCCCCCGCAAACCCCCGAACCCATCCGAACCTCGCAATCTTTGGGGGGCGGGCATCCCTGCCCGCCTTCTTCCCCGCCAACAGTAGACAGAGCAGAGGCGGGCAGGGATGCGCGCCCCCCAAGACCGGCTGAGTCTCCGCCATGAATCCTTGCCACACCCCGTCGCAACCCAGCAGAGACGAGCCCCGGGCTTCATCCCCGCTCATCGCTGGTACCTCGATAGAACGTCGCTGCAACGAGGGGCCTCACGCGGTCAGCGGCTTCTTCCGCCGCGCGGTCCTGGCGTAGGCCGCTTCGAGTTCGGCGATCTTCTTGCGGTTGGCGATGCGGTCGGTGGGGTTCATGCGGTCGATGATCAGCCGGCCGTCGAGATGGTCGGTCTCGTGTTGCCAGATGCGGGCGAGCAGGTTCTCGGCCTCCATCTCGAACGGCTCGCCGGTGACGTGCCGGGCGCGGATGCGGCAACGACGGGCCCGCCGCATCACCACGCGGATGTCCGGCAGCGACAAGCAGCCCTCCTCGGCCTCGACGCTGCCGGTGAGGTCGACCAACTCGGGGTTCACGAAAACGAGGGAGTCCGCCGGCTCGCCGGTCGGGTTGCTCACGAAGATCCGCCGGCAGACGCCGATCTGCGGCCCGGCCAGGCCCACCCCGTTACCCTGCCGCATCAACTCGATCATCCGCTGGGCCAGGGCGGCCAGCCGGTCGTCGAACTTCGTGATCGGCTCGCACACCTGGCGCAGCCGCGGGTCGGGGTTGTTGTCGATTCGAGTTGGCAGTGGATTCGCTGCCATCGGGCACTCCGTCTCTCGCCGACGCGCACGCCACGCTGTCCGTTCCAGCGAAGCTCGCCCCTCACACTCCAGGTATTATAATCGCTGGCCCACGCCACGGCACGCGCGGGACGCCTTCAATGCCCCCGCGTCCCATAAACGCCAATCCCATCATAAGGCTTGATTCAGGTGCACCTTGTGATACGATCGTAATTGCCTATGGCCACCACGAGTGAACCACCCAACCAAGGCGGGGATCATAGCCTGCCGAAGTCCAGCCCGGCGGAGATCGCCAAGGCCCGGGAGTGCTTCAAGAAGGCCCAGGAACTGGCCGCGGTCAAGAACTACGACTACGCCATCGAGTGGTTCATCAACGGCCTGGAGCAGTGGCCCGAAGCGATCGACGAGGGCCACAAGGCCTGCCGGGCGGCGGCTCTGTTCCGCGGCAAGGTCAAGGTCGGCTTCGGCGATTCCATGAAGTACAAGACCGGCGGCAAGGACCACAAGCGGGCCATGCTCAACGCCGAGATGCTGCTCAGCAAGGACCCGCAGAACATCGGCTACATGGAGACGATGTTCAAGGCCGCCGAGAAAGGCGGCTACGTCCAGACCGCCATGTGGATCGGCGAGATCTACGCCGACGCCGCCGTCCGCGAGGCCAAACCTAACCCCGCCCGCTTTCAGACCCTGCGGGACACCTATGAACAGGTGGCCGAGAAGATCCAGGCCACGGACCCGCGCCTGGCCATCGAGGCCCTCGACCGCGCGGTCAAGGCCCTCGAGAAACTGCACAACCTCAAGCCGACCGACGGCCCTATCGCCAACGACCTCCGCGACATGGCCGGCAAGCTGACCATCCTCAAGGGCAACTACTCCAGCGCCGAGTCGTTCATCGACTCCGTCCACGACAGTCAACAGCAGAAGGAGATGTACGACAAGGACCGGCTCGTGCAGAGCGACGAACGCCTCGACGAGCTGATCGACGCCGCCCAGGCCCGCTACGACGCCAACCCCAAGGACCAGCGGCTGATCAACGATCTGGTCGACCTCCTGTGCCGCCGCGAGCAGGAGGCCGGGGAAAAGAAAGCCATCGGCATCCTGCTCAAGGCACACAAGGAACTGGACGACTACCGGTTCAAGTCGCGGGCCTGCGACATCCGGATCAAGCAGAACCGCCGCGCCCTGCGGGCCGCCCGCGACACCGGCGATCACGAGAAGTACCAGAGCCTCAAGAAGGAGAGCCTGCAGTTCGAGTTGTCGGTTTACAAGGACCGCATCAAGCACTACCCGACCGACATGCGCCACCGGTTCGAGTACGGCAAGCGTCTGTTCGAGGCCGGCCACTTCGACGAGGCCATCCCCTCGCTCCAGGAGGGCCGCAGCGACCGCAAGGTGCGCTTCCAGTGCAGCCTGTACATCGGCCGCTGCTTCTTCCAGAAGAGCTACTACGCCCAGGCCGTCGATACCTTGCGCGAGGCCATCGCCGCCTACGAGATCCCCGACGACGACCTCGGCAAGGAACTCCACTACTGGCTCGGCCGCTCTTGCGAAGGCGGCGGCCAAACCGAGGACGCCTTGAAAATCTACGGCCAACTGATACGATGGGACTACAACTACCGTAAGGGAGATGTTAGGAAGCGGATCGACGACCTGCGCTCCCAAGACGGCTGATTGGGGGGCGGGCATCCCTGCCCGCCTGCTTGAAGAGCTGAAGAACGGGGCCTTGTTTGTCGGTTCCGGCTTCAGCGAACCCGGTGGGTAGACCCGGCGCTGAACCTGGTGTCCCCGCGATGCGGTAGCGCCGTTCCAGGAGAACACGAGTGGCTCATTCATTGTCCGCCAAGAAGCGGATCCGTCAGAACGCGAAACTCCGCGCCCGTAACCGCGGCCGCAAGGCCCAGATCAAGTCGAGCATCCGGCAGTTCAACGAGGCCCTGGCCGCTGGCGACCCGGCCAAGACCGCCGAAGCCCTGACGAGCGCCATCAAGAAGATCGACCAGATCGCGGCCAAGGGCACCATTCACCGGAACACCGCCAGCCGCCGAAAGTCGCTGCTGATGCGCAGGCTCAACGCCGCCAAAGCCGCCGCCAAGTAGCGCGGACCACCGAACCCGCGTCGGTCAGAGCCGGGAGCGCAAGCGACCGGTTGGCCCGTCAGCACACCCAGCCCGCCAATCGTGTGCGCCCGCCGCGAGCCTCACCGCTCATCCCTCATCCTGTTGCCGCCGTCCCCAGTTGCCGCCGGACCCCGCGTTGCCCTATCCTCACCGGCGTGACCGCCGATCCCAAGGACCGACCGTTCCTCAGCCGGGCCGGCCTCAAGCTCGCCGCCGCCTTGGACGAGTTCGGCCTCGAGCCCGCCGGCTGGATTTGCGCCGACTTCGGCAGCAACGTCGGCGGGTTCGTCGACTGCCTCCTGCGGCGAGGAGCGGCCCGGGTCTACGCCGTCGACACCGGCTACGGCGTGCTCGCCTGGTCGCTCCGTACCGACCCCCGCGTGACCGTGCTGGAGCGCACCAACGCCATGCACGTCACCCTGCCCGAGCCGGTGGACCTCGTGACCATCGACGTCGCCTGGACGCCCCAGCACCAGATCCTGCCCAACGCCGTCCGCCAACTCCGCTCCGCCGGCCGTATCATCACGCTCATCAAGCCCCACTACGAGGCTGACCGCCCCCTCCTGCGTCGCGGCGTCCTGCCCGCCGAACAAGCCGCCGAAGTGCTCGATGTGGTGCTCGACCGTATCCGCGGCCTCGGCCTGACCATCCACCAGACCCTCCCCAGCCCCATCCCCGGTACCAAGGGCAACCTCGAATACCTCGCCCTCCTGACGCCGTGAACACCCAGGTCCGCGCGCCCGCTCCGACCCATTCCGTCCCGCCTCCGCCGAAATCAGTGATGTCCCCTTTTTGCACGAAGTTGGGTTAGCCGCCGGGCAGTTGGACGCGAATGGTAGAGGAGTCCATCTCGCCGACCGACGCGACGCCGGCGATGGTTTTCGCGGCGTCGCCCTCGCCTGCCCGGATCGTGTAGGTGCCTTCCTTGAAAACCTTGGGCCGCCAGCTTGTGCCGCGGATTCGCAAGGTATACGCGATCTCGCCCGTCGCCTCATCGATGACCTGCACGACCGGTTTTTCCACGCCCTCGACCTCCAGCGTGGGCAGATACGCGAGGGGCGTCCGCGCATAGTTGGCCTCCTGTCCGATCGTCACCGGCCAACCAGGAAACTGCCGGGCCTCGGGGGCCGTCACATCCACGTGTCTCGGCCAGCACTCGACGATGATCTGTCGGGTCGGCTTGCGGAACCGCACGAGGCCGAAACCCGCCGCGTTGTAGTTGCCGGGGGCGGGGTTGGCATAGGCGACCATGGCGAGCTTGTTGCCGAAGCCGTCGTAGTAGCGCCCCGTGAACGGCAGCGGATTCGCCGGATCGTGGTTCATCGGGGCCTCGAGCGGCCACCACCAGCGGCCGTAGTAGTTCACGATCGACGGCACGCAGAACGACCAGCATGCATCCTCCCACCCGTTTACCCCGTGATGAATCACCGTGGCCAGATGCTGATCGCCTGCGATGTGAAAGCCGAAGAATCGCCGAATCTCATACAGCGCCCGGGCCCGGCCCGATTGCGGCCAGCCGTTGGAGTCCAGATCCGCCAGCAGCCGATTGTTGTTCTGGCCGTGAATGTGGGCCCCGCCGCCGAAAATGGTCTGCGACAGCACCGCCTTCATCTGCGTGCCCCGCCAGTCCTGTCCCCATTCCCGCAGGAACTTCAGTTGCCGATCGCCGAGCAGTCGGCCCTCGGGCACGTCGATGGAGGCGCGGTCATACTTCGGGTCCGTGACGTGATCCGGCCTCGGACCCTGCTGCGGGACCAGGCCCGCCGGCCCGGTCTTGAACTTGCGGTCCTCGAGAATCGCAAAGCCGATCCCACCGACGTTCAGTGCCGTGTAATAGACACCAAGGCCCTGCTTGACGGGCGTGGGGTCGTACGGGTCGGGTAAGTGACTCGTCTGGGCCCGCTGGACCATGTTCACGTACTCGGCCGGCATCACGTATCCGCCGTCCGCCCCGTCCGGCCGGTGCGAAACCTCGCCGCCTTCGCCCCAAAGGTTGCCTTGGCCTACGTCATGATCGTCGGGGATCGTGACCGTGGGGCGGTCTTTAATGATCTCCGCGAACTGTCGGCCGAACAGCAGCCACGCCGCCGTGTGATGCTTGTGGTCGTAACTCTGATCGCCCGAAAAGAACAGCAGATCGGGGTTCTGGGCTTTGACGTTGCGGACGATGTCGGCCCGCGGCCCCCGATCGGTGTTGGAGTTGCCGGTGAAGGCGGCCACCA
>JACQVT010000250.1 GCA_016209665.1 Planctomycetota bacterium
ATCCTGGAGTCGGCGGCCGGTGTGGCGACGTTCACGGCGACGCTGACGGCGGCGGTCAGCCCGATCGTCGCCCCGGTGACGGTCAACCTCGGTGTGTCGGGAACGGCGGACCTGGACAGCGACTACTCGCTCTCGGCGCTTCAGGTGGTCTTCCCGGCGGGCACGGCGACGGGGGCGACGCGGACGGTCACGCTCACGGCGGTGAACGACAACGAGACCGAAGGTCCCGAGACGGCGACGGTAACCATCGCCTCAGTCACCAACGCGACCATCGGCGCCCCCTCGTCACAATCGGTGACGATTACCGACGACGGTTCGCAGCCGTCGGTGGCCCTGACGCCGGCCCCGGCGAGCCCGATTCTGGAGTCGGCGGCCGGTGTGGCGACGTTCACCGCGACGCTGACGGCGGCGGTCAGCCCGATCGTCGCGCCGGTAACGGTCAACCTCGGCGTGTCGGGAACGGCGGACCTGAACAGCGACTACACGCTGTCGGCGCTCCAGGTGGTCTTCCCGGCGGGCACGGCGACGGCCGCCACGCAGACGGTCACGCTCACGGCGGTGGACGATCGCGCCACCGAGGGCGATGAAACGGCGACCGTAACCATCGCCTCGGTGACCAACGCGACCATCGGCGCGCCCTCGTCACAATCGGTGACGATTACGGACGACAGCCTCGATCCGACGGTGTCGTTGAGCTTCGTGGGCGGGGTGAGCACGCTGGCCGAGAACGGGGGCACGGTCACCGTCCGGGCGACGCTGTCGGCGGCGACGACCCGCGACGTGACGGTGAACCTGGTGTTCTCGGGCACGGCGGACCAGGGCGCGGGGGCCGACTACACCGTGAGTAGTTCGCAGATCACCATCCTGGCCGGAGCCACCACGGGTGACGTGACGATCACCGGCGTGAACGACAACTGCGCCGAGGTGGACGAGACGATCCAGGTGGGCATCGGCTCGGCGACGAACGCGACGCCGGCCGGCGGCCTGGTGACCGCGACGATCGTCGACGACGACATTCCCCCCTCGGTGCTGCTGGATTTGAATGGCGGACCCGCGACCATCTTCGAGAACAACGGCGGCGTGGGCAATCCCACCCAGGCCACGGTCAGGGCTTTCATTACGGTGCCGGTCTGCATGGATGTCGTCGTGGAACTTGCCTTTGGCGGCACCGCTGAGATCGGTACCGACTACACGCTCGCCGTCTTCGACAACCGCATCTTCATCCCGGCGGGGGCGACCGAGGGCACACTGGATATGCCCGCGATAGACGATCTGGCGGTCGACGGCGCCGTGTGCGAGACCGCCGTCATATCCATCGCTTCCGTGGTGAATGGCACGGGTGTGGGTAACTCGACGACCTTCAACATCGTGGACGTCCAATCGCTACCGGCCGTGGACCTCCTGGTCAATGCCGCCGCCGTCCCGGTGAACGTTAACGAGGTTGCTCCGGGCAACACCGCCGCGATCACCGCTGTCATCGCGGCCCCGGTCTGCTTCGATATCACGGTGACCCTGGCCTTCGCGGGAACGGCCACCGGTCCGGGTTCCGCCCCCGGCGACGACTATGACTTGGATACCACGACGCTGGTGATCACGGCCGGCAATACGACCTCCAACACCGCCACGTTGACGGCGGTGGATGACGGCGCGCTCAACGACGGCGGCGAGACCGTCGATATCACCATTAACACCGTGACCAACGGGACGGTGGGCGCCGCGGCGCCGCAGATCACGATCAACGATTGACGGCCCGAGGGTGCTCATGGGTGAACCAAACGAGCGGACCCGCCCGGCCGATGGCAGCGAGTGATGTGAAGTGGCCCTAAGGAGTGCAGAACATGCGTCATGCCAATGGCATTCTTTCAATCAGCGCGACGACGTTGAGCGGTCTGGTGATGGTCCTGGCGGGACTGGCGGCGGACAGGGCGGTCGCTCAGTGCGGGGCGTTTAATCCGGCCAACCCCAACGTGAACCCGGTCGTGGTTCTGGGCCAACTGGACATCGACCAGGACGGCGTATCGGACGCGGCCCCGGACACCGACGGCGACGGCCTGCCGGACAACTGGGAAACCGGAGGAACGGAGCAGCCCTCGGGGACGCTGGGGGCCTTCATCGATCGCTTCGTCAACATCTCCGCCCCCACCGCCATCGGGCCGGGGACGCCGCCGACCTTCCTGCTCGCCCGCCAGGCGGTAAGGACCAATGCCGTGTTGCCGGACACCGACCTCGACGGCCTGACCGATTTCGTCGAGGTCTTCGGCCTGAAGTTCATCGACGACAACGGCAACGGCATCCTGGATTTCTCGTTCCAGGATGCCAACGGCAACGGCCAATGGGACCCCGGCGAGCGCGTGAGCACCTCCAGCGAATGGATGGACCTCAATGGGGATGGCCTGCCCTCGATCGGCGAGTTCCCGCTGCCCAATACCGATGCCCTCATGCAGTTCCAGTTCATGTTCGTCAACGCGGATGGTTCGGTGACGCCCGACACCAGCGCGCGGACGCCAGGCTTCGTGGCCCAGAACAAGCTGACCGATTATGACGGGTTCATGTTCACGGACCCGACCAATCCCGATACCGACGGCGACGGACTCCTGGATTGCGAGGACTTTGACCCGCTGCTCAACCCCCGAACGTTCAACGTGCCCGGGGCGACGTTCGAGCTTCTCGGCGTGCCGGGCGACCAGGACAAGGACAACGACGGGGTCGGAAACGGCGCCGACCTGGGCAACGACCTGCTGCAGGCCGTCGACAACCCCGTCGATCTGGACTCCCTCCTCAAGCTGTTCCGCAAGGACCTCTTCCAGGCCCGCGTGATTCCCGAGGCGGTCATCGAGGACCTGCTCGGCGTCGATTGGGACGGCAACGGCCTGTTCCGGATCACGGAGGTGCGGGACTGGACCCCGGTGGTCACCCCGGACGCCTTGGCCCAGCAGGCGTTCGCGTTTTCCCTGGACGACCTGTTCCGCGTGCAAGACGTGAGGCCCCCAACGCCCAGGCCCGCCCTGTCCTTGTTCAGCCTCCGGACGTTCGACGAGATCGCCGCCGTCTTCAACGCTCCCTCCAGCAGTGCGAACCCGGCTTACGGGCGACGCGGCCTGCCGTTGGGGATTCAGCTCCTGCTGAAGCCGGCGCCGGGCCTTGTGGAGGACTTCCGGTCCAACACCAGTTTCATACCCGATCGAAGAATCTGGGCCATCCTGTATGCCTGGCGGGTGCCGGGCTTCGATATCGACGGGAACGGGTTTGTGGGTGTGCCGTCCGCGGCCAGAGGCAGCACCGCGAGCCGGCCCGATGATACCAGCCGGGCCGTTATTGCGCTCAGCGGCGGCCAGGCCAATGAGGACACGCTGTTCACGGCGGCGGGCGTCGACAACGCATTCGATCGGCGCATCGCCATCGCGAACGTGTTCCAGCCCCAACTCGACGGACGGATCGAGGTTGCCCCGTGCGGTCTGTTCGGCTTCGCGGCCGCCGTCGCGATGGTGCTGGGCTTGGCGGCGATGAAACTGACCCGCCGCGGCCGATAGGGCGGCGTCTCGCTCGAATTCACGCGTCGTCGGAACCGACGTCCGTAACGCCGGGGGTTCACCATGCACACGCTCTCGAATCGACTCCGATCCCATCGCTTGGACGGCTTACGAGGGCATCCCAAAACCCGTGTGGGACCGGCTTCCAGCCGGTCGGTCTTCAGGCTTTTGGGCCTGACAGCAACTCGGTGCTGCCTGCCGCTGATGCTGCTGATGGCGTGTGAGTCCGGCACCCCGCGCGAACGCCCCGTTACTCACGCCAGCCCACCGAGAGCGACGAGCCGCCCCGGCGAATACTACGCCGGTCAGGCCGCCAGCATGGCCCAGCAGGACGCCAACCAGGTCCCGCCCCCGAAGGTCAAACCCGCTCCGCGCCCCGAGCCGCGCCCCCAGCCGATCGAGCGGGCCCCCCGGCCC
>JACQVT010000251.1 GCA_016209665.1 Planctomycetota bacterium
ACGCTTCGGTGAGAAGCGTCGAGTTTCATCCCGAGGCTCAGGATGAGTTCCTTTCGGCGGCTCAGTTCTACGAGCACCAAACAGAAGGCCTCGGGCTGGACTTCATCGCGACGGTTCGGCACGCCTACGAACGACTGCCTCGGTTCCCGGCGTCCGGCGCGCCGTTTGGCCGCCGGCTCAGGCGTCTATTCGTTCCGAAATTTCCCTACGGTCTCCTGTATCGCGTCGAGCCTGAGCGCATCTACATCATCGCGGTCATGCACCTTCACCGTCGGCCAGGCTACTGGCGGTCACGGCTCTGAGACGGTGCTGCCCAACAGAAGCGAACAGCAGTTTGTCAGCAAGTTCCTCGATCAGGCGCTCACGGGGCGGTAGGCGGAAGATGTTCCATCCTGGCCTTCCAGGCGCAACTTCGCTTGATCGAGAGCTGCCACGAAAGCACTGTACGACAGCGCCCAAGGCATCGCAGATGGGCGGGGATAGAACGATGAGCTCACCGCTCAGGCACCTGCGCTCGCTCCCGTCACCCGGTAGACGACCACCGGCTCGTCGCGCCCCTTGACCGGCTCGGCGCCCACACGCTCGCCCGCGAACGATGAGCCGCAGTGCCTCCAGGTAGACTCGGTGACCACGACGTCCGCGCCGACGTTCTTGCTCAGCCCCTCCACCCGCGACGCGACGTTCACGGCGTCCCCGAGGACGGTGTACTCGCTCTGGTCCGGCCCGCCCAGCATCCCCGCCGCGACCTCCCCGGTGTGGATCCCGATGCCGATCCGCAGCGCCGGCTCACCCGCCGCCGCGCGCGCCACGTTGAGCTCGGCCACTGCCCTTTGCATCTCAAGCGCCGCGCGCACGGCGCGGGTGGCGTGGTCGGGTTGCGGGTCCGGCACGCCCCACACCACCAGGAGGCCGTCGCCTAGGAACTTGTTCACCATCCCCTCGTGGCCCTTCACGATGGCCGTCATCCGGGCGAAGTACTGGTCGAGGAGTGCCAACACTTGGCGCGGGTCCATCCGCTGGGAAAGGCTGGTGAAGTCCCGGATGTCGCTGAACAGGATGCTGACCTCGCGCTGGACCGGCTCCAACGAGCGGCTGCCCTCCGCCAGGATGCGTGCCGCGACCTGCTGGGGGAGGAAGCGCGCGAGGTGCTCTCGCCGCCGCACGTCCACGAACATCCGCGTGATCTGCCCGTTGGCCCACCAGATCAGCAGGGCCAGCGACAGGTAGGAGACCACGACGATGGACACCGACCGCGCGTTGAACCACCCCAGGACCATGGCCTGGATCAGGATCCCGGCGATGGCCAGGGCTGCCCCGAACCACACCAGGAACGCGCTGAAGCGCGCCACCGAGAAGGCGAGCAGGATCGCCAGGATCGAGGTCCCGACCTCGGGGCGCGCGGCCCTGGCCGAGTCGAGGTTCAGGTACACGATGACGGCGGTGTCCACGATGATGATCAGCATCGGCCAGAGGAGGGCGCGGCGAGGCGTGAAGCGGGCCCGCCGCAGGAGGAGCAGCACCGCGATGCCGAACACTAACCAGCCGAAGACCACCAGCACCCGCGCGCGGCTGGTCTCCGGCGGCTCGCCGCTCAACCCGCCGATGACGGCGCTGGCGACGGCCATGAAGCCCCAGAACACCAGCCGCAGGATGGCCAAGACGCGCTCGCCGCGCAGGGCATACTCCGACACGATCGAAGCATCGTCTTCGCGGACGGCGGGCACGGGTGGAGTCTGGTCCGCGGCGTGTCGGCGCACAAGGCGTCCCCGGCCATCACGGTCAGGCGATGCAGGATGTGCCACTCCGTCCGCTACACTCTCCGCCATGGGCTTCGACGTCCCCTCCCGGCTCGGCCCCTGCGCGGGCACGAGCAGCATGCCATCGACGTGGCAGTCGGTTCTCGAGCGCGTTCAAGTAGTTCGCCTAAAGCCATCACAGCCCCTTCACCGCGGCAAGAGGGCTCACGCACGTCGGTTGGTAGGAGCGGCCTCATTCCGCTGGGTCCACCAACGCAAGTTGGGACAGGTTGCCGTCCTCAAGCGACAGGTCGACATCAGAGCCCGCTCCAACCCCCCACCTCTTTGGCGAACGACCGCGGAATCCTCAGTCCCAGGCTGTTGCACCATCTTTGAATCTTGGTCTGCATGGCGTCCTCCAAAGGTTTAGCCCGAGTCACTCCTGCCGCGGACCGGCGGGGCGCCGGTCGTGTCCCCCTGAGCCATTACGCTATTTCCTGCTGTGTTTTTTTAACAATTCCAGATCAAACAGATCCTTGGGTCGGCCCGCGGCCCTCTTGTTCGCTATCAGATCTTTCCTTCCGATCACCGGAACGCGGACATCGTCGATTTCGCAATCACCGTGTCCCGGCCAGGCATCCTGGAACTGAACTCCGCTGATCTGCGTGAGGATGTCG
>JACQVT010000262.1 GCA_016209665.1 Planctomycetota bacterium
CGAGGTCTACAACGGCCACCGGGGCGTGCGGAACTACGGCGACGAGCAGCACCCGTCCACCGAGCAGATGTGGGATGTGGTCCTGACGCGACGGCTGGCCGACCTGAAGCTGCCGGTGATGTACGGCATGGCTACCGACGATGCCCACGCCCACGTGGATTTTCCCGGCGGCTCGAACCCCGGCCGCGGCTGGGTCATGGTCCAGGCGACTGAACTCACGCCCGAGGCCCTCGTCGCCGCGATGGAGAGGGGCGACTTCTACGCCACCACCGGCGTGACGCTCCAGTGCGTGCAGTTCAAGGACAACACGCTCACCGTCGAGATCGACCCCAGGTCCGGCGTCTCGTACAAGACGCAGTTCATCGGCACCCGCCGGGGCTACGACCGCAAGGCAACCACCCGCCCCGCCGACGACGGCCGTGTGATGTACGAGTACAGCCAGGACATCGGCCAAGTCCTCGCCGAGCAGCCGGGCGAGAAGGCCGGCTACAAGCTGACGGGTGACGAGCTGTACGTCCGGGCCAAGATCATCTCCGACGCCAAGCACCCCAACCCGTTCGCCGAGGGCGACCTTGAGACTGCCTGGACCCAGCCGGTCCAGCCGAAGTGAACGAGCGGGCCGGACGGCGCGGGCGCGATGATGGGCACCCTCATGAGTAACTTGGTCACTTTCGTGTCCGTAGTCCGTGGCCAGTAGTCCGTGGTCGGGTCCGTGGTCCTGTGGCCAGTGATGACAAGCCTGTCGTGGTACCGACGGCGTTTCACAACTGACAAAAGGACTACTGACCCAGCCACTGACAACGGACCACGGACAACGGGCGTCGCAGACTGTTCTGGTGATTCTCGAGCCCGCCCTATCCGCCGCGCTTCCACCAGCACAGCACCAGCAGGGCCCACAGCAGTTCCGTCCGGTCGCACCGGCGGTGAAGGTGATCGTCGTAGGCTTGCGCCGCCGCCTCGGCATCAATGCCGAGATCGGCCAGCGCCTCGGGCGTCACTGTCGATGCATACATGTCGCGCAGCTCGCGGCGGAGGAATTCACCCACCGGCACCTCGAAACCCATCTTCCGCCGGCGGAAGACCGCGTCGGGCAGCACGCCGCGGAACGCATCGCGGAGGATGCGCTTGCCTGTCGTCCCGCGGATCTTGTACTCCAGCGGCAATCCCGACACGAACTGAACCACGTCCGTCGACAGCAGCGGCACTCGCACCTCCAGCGAGTGGTACATGCTGGCGGTGTCCACCTTGAACAGCATGTCCCCGGGAAGTCCGACCGCCAGGTCCGCAAGCAGGATCCGCTGCAGCGGATCCAGGTGCGAAACATCCTCCGTACACCAGCCGCTCGCGGGTTCGCGATACGTTTGACGGATCGTCCCGAACGCTGCTCCCGCCCGTTCATCTCCCAACAGCCCCGTCGCCAGTTCCGGTTCGAGAAACCTCGCCCACGCCAGGTGCCGATCCATCGGGTCCGCGGCGTCGCCGCGCAGCAGCTTGCGGACCTGGCGCAGCCGGTCCAGCCGGCGGGTCGATCGCGCATCCGGCACCAGCCGCAGCAGCGGCTCGATCACCCCCCGCCGCAGCATCGGCGGCAGCCGCCGATACCGGTCGAGGTAATGATGCCCGAGGTACCGCCAGTAGCCGCCGAACAGCTCATCGCCGCCGTCGCCGCTCAGGGCCACCGTGACGTGCTGCCGCGTGTGCCGGCTAACCAGCGACGTGGGCAGCAGTGATGAATCCGCGAACGGTTCGCCCAGATGATTCAGCATCGGCTCGACCGCGGCCAACGCCTCGGCGAACGTCAGCCGGAACTCGCGATGTTCGGTGGCCAGGTGGCGGGCCACCATTCGGGCGTAGTTCGTCTCGTCGTAGCGCGGATGATCGGCATAGCCGATGCAGAACGTCCTGACCGCCGAGCCGGCCTGTCCCGCCATGCACGCCACGACGACGGACGAATCCAGCCCCCCCGACAGAAACGCCCCCAACGGCACGTCGGCCACGCACTGCCGCACCACGGCGGCCTCGATCAGCCGCCGCAGTTCCTCGCATGCCTCGCCGTATTCAGGCGGTCGCCCGGCCGGCCGGGCCAGTTGGTAGTAGCGCTCCGGTTCCCCTGCCCCGTTCGCATCGAACCGCAGCACATGCCCCGGCGGCAGCTTACGGACTCGGCGATAAACCGTCAGCGGATGCGGCACGAACCCAAGGTGCAGGTAGCAGGCCACCGCCTCTGTGTCGATTTCCAGCGGCCAGTCCACCGCCCATACCAGGGTTGCCAACTCGCTCGCGAAGACCAGCCGCCGGTCGTGCACGGCGTAGTACAGCGGCTTGATGCCGATGGGGTCACGCGAGATATGGCCGGTGCGGTTGGCGGCATCCACCACCGCGGCCGCCCACATGCCGTCGAACCGCCGCAGCGCCGCCGGCCCCCAGGCCCCGCACGCCCGCAGAAACACCTCGGTGTCGGATGACGTGACCGCGGGGGCGGGCAACCGTTCCCGCAGTTCCCGATAGTTGTACAACTCGCCGTTGTAGGCGATCGCCCACCGGCCCTCGGGCGTGAGCATCGGCTGATGAGCCTCGGGCGCCGGGTCGATCACCGCCAGCCGCGTGTGGGCCAGGCCGACGCTCCACCCCTCGGCCTCGTGCACCCAGGTGCCGCGGTCGTCCGGTCCGCGGTGGGCCAGGCACCCGCACAACCGATCCAGCAGCCCCCGATCCATCGGCCGACCCGCGAAATCCACGATCCCGGCGATGCCGCACATGCCGCACCATTGTTTCCATCGCCGGCCCGGCCGCAAGCGGGCTGCGGTTCGGACTGTGCCCCCCTGAGGGCCGCGGGTGGGAGCGTGAGCGTTGATCTCCCACCCCACACCGCACCGCCGGTTTTCACAACCTGCCGCAACGTTGGTACGAGGTTGGCTTTGCACCCGGTCGACGGCCGGCATATATTACCCCCCGAACGGCGCGGTCATCGGGTGTGGCAAGAGAATGTGGCACAACCGCCCCCGGTTGTGTTCTTGTAACCAAGTCCCCAGCCGAGGGCGGCTGGGTCACAAGTGTGCCAAAGACTCTTGCCATGCCCGCGGTCATCTTCGAGGGAATTCCGTTCTCGCCCGCATGAGCCTGACATGATGGAAGACGCAAGCTCGATCCGTTCCGGCGCGAGCCGCACAGGAAGTGCAGCGGTCCTGCTGGCCCGTCTTGCTGCCGCGTGGCTGCCGGCCGCCTTGCTGTACGCCCAGGTGCCGGTCAATCTGCCGCCCGCCACCGTTCCCGCCGAGACTCCGCCGGCCCCGGCCCCGGCCGCCCCGCTCTCGCCCCTCGACGGCAAGACCGTCATCGACTTGACCGTGATCGGCCTGGAACGTATCGACGAGGGCTACGTCCGCAACCAGATCCGCACCCGCGCCGGCGAAGCCTATTCCCAGGACCAGGTGCAGCGCGACATCGCCCGCCTCCTGCGAACCGGCCGCTTCCGCGACGTGCGGGCCACGCCCGAACTGATCGACAACCAGGTCCGCGTCGTCTTCCAGCTCGTCGAGAAGCCCGAAATCGCCGCCATCGACTTTGTCGGCAACGTCCGGTTCAAGGCCAAGGACCTGCTCAAGGAGCTGCCCTTCGCCGTCGGCGACCCGCTCGACCTCTACGAGGTCCGCCAGGGACGCGACATCATCGAGCGGATGTACCGCGAGAAAGGCTACGCCTACGCCGAAGTCACCTACGACGAGGAGCGGCTCCGGCAGAACGAGGTCGTCTACACCGTCACCGAGAACCAGCGGGTCCGCGTCCGCCGCATCCGCTTCGAGGGCGTTGCGGCCTTCAGCGCGTCCGAACTGAAGCGGGCGATCGAGACCAAGACCTACATCTGGATCTTCCGCACGGGCGATTTCGACCCCGACAAGGTCCAGCGCGACGCCGTCACCATCCAGCAGTATTACCGCGACCGCGGCTGGCTCGACGCCGAGGTGAGCTGGGCCCCCGAGTTCCAGGACGTCGCCCGCGAGAACCTGACCATCGTCTTCCGCGTCAACGAGGGCATCCACTACGGCGTCCGCGAGGTCCGGTTCGTCGGCAATACGGTGTTCGACAGCGACACGCTGACCGCCGAGATGACCCTCAAGGCCGGCCACTACCTCGTCCAGGCCCGGCTGGACACCGACATCAAGAAGCTCGAGACCAAGTACGGCTCCATCGGCTACATCGAGGCTCGGATCGTATCGAGCTGGGTCTTCGCCGCCGAGCCCGGCCTCGTCGTGCTTACCCTTACCATCACCGAGGGCAACCAGTTCAACATCGGCTGGATCGAGGTCAACGGCAACTTCCACACGCAGGAGAAAGTCGTCCGCCGCGAGCTGCGGTTCTATCCCGAGGAGATCTACGACGTTACCAAGGTCCGCGACTCCGAACAGCGGCTCAAGGAGACGCGGCTGTTCTCCGAGGTCACCATCGAACCGGTCGTCCCTACGGAAAACCCCGCGAACACCCGCGACGTGCTCGTCACCGTCATCGAGAGCCCGCAGACCACGCAGTTCATCGCCGGCGTGGGGGCCAGCAGCGACAGCGGCATCGTCGGCAACATCCAGCTTAAGAACACGAACTTCGACCTCAAGGACTGGCCGCGAAGCTGGGGCGAGTTCTTCCGCGGCCGGTCCTTCCGCGGCGCCGGCCAGACCATGTCCATCCAGTTCGAGCCCGGCACCGAGTTCACCCGCGGGCGCATCGACTTCCGCGAGCCCTACCTGTTCGACATGCCCATCGGCTTCGACACCAGTCTGTACCTGTTCGACCGCGGCCGCGACGGCTACGACGAACGCCGCATCGGCGGCAGCTTCGGCTTCGACCACAAGTTCGAGAAGGGCATCCTCGAGGACTGGATCGGCGCCGTCTCGCTGCGGGCCGAGTACGTCGACGTCCGCGACCGCCAGGCCTTCGCCGCCAAGGACATTCGCGACGTCGACGGCGGCAACTACCTGTCCAGCGTCAGGACCACCCTCATCCACGACACCACCGACAGCCGGCTCGACCCCACCCGCGGCCACACCTTCAGCGCCTCTTACGAGCAGGCCGGAGCGATGGGCGGCGACTTCTTCTTCGGCAAGATCGCCAGCCGCTTCGTCCAGCACTTCACCCTCGCCACCGACGCCCGCGACCGCAAGAGCGTGCTGTCGCTGCGGGCCGAAGGCGCCCAGATCCTCGGCGACGCGCCGGTGTTCGAGCGCTACTACGCCGGCGGCATCGGCTCGATGCGCGGCTTCGACTACCGCGGCATCGGCCCCTTGCAGGGACTCCGAAAAAACCGCGTCGGCGGCGACTTCATGTTCCTCACCGGCGCGGAGTACTCGTTCCCCCTCTACGAAAAGGCCGTCCGCGGCGTCACCTTCATCGACATGGGCACCGTCGAGAAGGACTTCGGCCTGACCGCCTGGCGGGCTTCGGTCGGCGCGGGCGTCCGCCTGACCCTCGACATCCTCGGCACCGTCCCCAGGGAGTTCGACCTCGCCTTCCCGATCTCCAAGCACGGCGACGACGACGTGCGCTACTTCAGCTTCTTTATCGGTCTGCCGTTCTTCTGATCGGTCGGCGGGCTCTGGCGATACAGCGTCCGTAGCGGCCGGCGACCGAGAGTCCGTAGTAGCGGCCGGCGCCCTAGCCGGCCGTTCGGCCCGGGAAGACGTCCGGCGAGGGCGCCGGCCGCTACGACTCCGCGCATGAGGTTCCAGTGGGACTCGTATCATCCGCCCCGGCTCGGCCGACGCATTCACCAAGCCAGGACGCAGGCACCGCCTGTCGTGAGGAGCATCAGGGTCGCGGGCTCAGGGTACGGCGTCGCGTCGATGATCAGCGAGGCGGCGGTGATGTGCCCGGCGGCGAAGACGAATCCGCCCGGACGCTCTTCCCGCCCGCGGAACCGGTCACGAGCCGACATGCGCGGATGGAAGCCTACTTGCCGGCCAGGGCCTTCTTGAGGATGCGGGTGGCCTTGGCCGCGTCGTCCAGACTATCGAACGAGAAGTAGACGACGGACTTCCGGCCGAACGCCGCCGCCGACAGGCCCCGCAGGTTGATGCCCGCCTCCGCCAGCAGCCGCGAGATCCGGGCCCCCAGGCCCGGCTTGTCGGGGCCCTCCAGCCGCAGCGAAAACATGCTGCCCGCCTTGGCCAGCCCCGCGTCCTGCGCCGCCCGGGTCTGACGCACACCTCGCAACGGAGCCAGGAAGACCACCCCCGTGCCGGGCTGCTCGGTGTCTCGACGGGCGATCAGAAACTCCAGGCTCGCCCCCGCCTTGGCGAGGACCTCCAGCTTGTCGGCCAAACCCCCCGGCCGGTCTTCGATCGACCCCGCCCACACGTCCACTTTGCTGATCTCGTATGCCATGGCCTGCCTCCTGAGAGTTGAGTGAGAGGAGACTGTTCCAACGCAGTTTACCCCCGGCAACGTGCAGCGGCAAGGGATGCGCTCGGAAAGATCGGTCGAATCGTGCATGACGCCGGGCTCCGGGGGCGGGAGTGCCTGCCGTTGGCATTCCGAACCGCGCCCGTGATTCCGAACCGCGCCCGTGGAAGCGGCCTGCGAAGCTGGCGCCCGGTCGCCCAACGCCGCTCCCTCACGTTCGCGGTTCCGACAGGGGATGCCCGCCCGGCATTCGCGCAGATACAACGATAAGCCCCAGGCAGGCCTGCCTGGGGCCTCAATGCTCGACGTCACATAAGACTCGCCCTGCGGCGGTCGCCGGTGTCAGCGCTCACAGCCACTTGGCGGCGGCTTCGCGGAGCTTGGGAGCGATGTCGGTCTTCTCCCAGGTGAAGCCGTTGCCGCTGCGCCCGAAGTGGCCGTTGCGGGCCGTCTCGCGGTAGATCGGCCGCAGCAGCTTGAGGTGGCTGATGATCTCCGCCGGCTTGAGCGGGAAGAACTCGCGAATCAGGTCGGAAATCCGGCAGTCGTCGATCCGCCCGGTGCCGAACGTATCCACGTGAACGCTGACCGGCTCGGCCACGCCGATCGCATAGGCAAGCTGAATCTCGCACTCGTCGGCCAGCTTGGCCGCCACGACGTTCTTGGCGATGTACCGGCCCGCGTACGCGGCCGAGCGGTCGACCTTGCTCGGGTCCTTGCCGCTGAACGCCCCGCCGCCGTGCCGCCCGCGCCCGCCATACGAATCCACGATGATCTTGCGCCCCGTCAGCCCGCTGTCTCCGTGCGGTCCGCCAACAACAAACCGACCGGTCGGATTTATATGGTACTTGATCTTATTGGACCATAAGTCCTCGCGCTCGCCCATGACCACCGGCTTGATCGCCTTATCGATGATGGCCTTGCGGGCGGCCTCCGAGAGGTTGCCCTTGCGGTCGCACACCTCTTCCTTGTGCTGCGTCGAGATGACGATGGTGTCGATCCGGATCGGCCTGTCCCCCTCGTATTCGATCGTCACCTGGCTCTTGCTGTCCGGCCGCAACCAGTCCAGCTCGCCGCTCTCCCGCAGAACCGTCAGCTTCTCCATCAGCCGGTGGGCCAGGTGGATCGGCAGCGGCATCAAGGCCTTCGTCTCGTTGCAGGCGAAACCGAACATCAGACCCTGATCGCCCGCTCCTTGTTCCTTGTGCAGGCCCTCGCCTGCGGTCACCCCCTGGCTGATGTCGGCCGACTGCGAGTGGATCGCCCGCAGCACGCCGCAACTGCGGTAATCAAAGCCGATCTCGGGGTCCGTGTAGCCGATGTCGCGGATGGTCTCGCGGGCGGTATGCTCGGCGTTGGCCAGGGCCCATGCCGCCGCCTCGTTGTGCACCGTGATCTCGCCCGCCATCACCACCAGCCCCGTCGTCACCAGGGTCTCCAACGCACAGCGGGCGTGCGGGTCGTGCGCCAGCAGACTATCGAGAACGGCATCCGAAATCTGGTCGCAGATCTTGTCGGGATGCCCCTGGGAAACCGATTCCGACGTAAACAGGTACCAACTGCCAGCCTTCTCATTGGCCACGTCTGAGGTCCTTTCCATTGTGACGTTTCCGCGCCGGAATGCCCCTCCGGCCGCGATTTCAGGAACCCTATGATACGGGGACCCAAACCCCCCGACAAGCGACCGTCCCCGCCGCGGTGTACGACGAGTCCGTGACGGAATCGGCGGGGTATTTCAGAGCCCCGAGCGCAAGCGAGTGGGTCGTGTCTACCCGTCGCTGCCGCTCCGGGCTCTGAAAAGCCCATCAAAGACAAAGGGGACATTCTACTTTTTGAAAAACCAGAATGTCCCCTTTATCCGCTTCGTGCTCTGCAATAACACGGCTGTCTTCTATTCGAGGCGGATCGTTCCCATGCCGTTGGCCTTCAGCTTGAGCGAGACCTTACCGGCGGTCAGGGGTAGCGGCTCCTGGTCGCGTTCGACCAAGTCGCAGCGGGTGGCCTTGGCCACGCCGGGCAGCGAGATCGTGATCGTCGCCTCGGTGTCCTGCCCGGCGGTCTCGCGGACGCGCACGATCACGCCTTTGCCGTCGTCGGCGGGCTTGACGGTGGTGATAATGACGTTGGCCGGCCCGGCCGAGCAGAGGCTCGCGGCCGCGGGGAGTTTGCTGCCCGCAATGCCCGCGATCCGTCCCGGCACGGTCATGACCGCCCGCATCGGCGCCTGCACCGACTCGCCGAACCGCGAGGCCGCCGCCGGGTCGATCGCCTTGGCGCTGGTGAGGCTGTAGCGGAACGTGAACTCGCCGTCCTGGCTGGCCTTGTAGTTGGTGATCCAGTAGTTGTTCATCGCGTACGCGAAGATGGTGCCGTTGGTGATCGGCAGATCGTCCAGCCAGTTGCCCGGCGTCATCTGACACAGCGTGATCAGCGGCGTATCAATTGGCGAGAAGGCAACCGCCGCGTCCTTCGTGTTGACGGTCACCCACCGCTGCACGCTGAACCAGTCGCGGCAGGCCCCCGGGAAATGGTCCTCGTTGGGCCGCACGTTCCCGCCCCCGATCTCGTAGCGGAACCTCGGGCTGCCCCCCGCGATCGGGAACGCCACGTACACCGCCTCCTTGTCGAACGTGTGGTCCTTGCGAAGCCGCAGATTCAGATCGATCCGCCGCTCGTGATCGTACAGGACCACCTCCAGCTCCGCCCGCGGGAACATCGGCATGGGGAACTTGGAGACAATGCTGCTGAACACCGGCCCCGCCGCCCCCGCCTCCTGCCGCGACTGCTCGGGCGAGACGAACTTGATCTTGTTCGGATTGGGGCAGAGCAACTGCGTCTGGCCCTTCTTCTCCTCCCCGCCGGCGGCATAGATCAACTGCCCCAGCTTGTGGGGGCTGGCCGCATCCACCAGCTCCTTGCCGAGTTGCTTGTCGGTCAGGCTGGCGATGCCGCCGGTCTTCGCGTCGAACGTTACCTTGTAGTAGCTGTTCTCGAACACCTTGCCGTCGAACCGCTTGGGGGCGCTGGGTCGGACGACGTCGCCTCTCTGCGGCGCCGGCGCGAGGTGATACGTCCGGTAGCCGACCGCCGGCACATCCTCGGCCAGCAGGGCGACCCCCACCGGTACCAGCAGGTCCGCCCGCGTGGCCTGCATCGCCACCGGCTCGTCCCCGTCCATGATCTGCATGTTCCGTGGAATGACCGCCTCGACCACGCCTGTCCGCGTCCGGCCCGACGAGTTGAAGACCAGCAGCGAGCCGCCCGGCGCATCGACCAGCGAACCGATCCGGCTCAGCCCCTCCTCGATCAACCGGTCGGCGGTGTCCTTGGCCTGAGTGGCGTACTCGGCCTTGACCGCCCACTGCCGGGCGACGAAATCGAGCGTGGGTTGGCTGATGCTGTTGTGGGCCCCCCAGGTGTGCTCGTCGAACAACAGGATGTTATCCCAAACCTTGTCGAACCGGTCCTGGGGCACGGCCAGCGACCGATGGTGGGCCTTGAGCACCGCCCAGATGGTCTCGGCCGCGACCGCGTCGGCGTGGGCGATGCGGGTGATGGCGGTCTCGACCGCCGTCGAGGCCGCCCCGTCCTCCCACCAACTCCCGCCGCAGCCCCGCACGGTCGGAATCCTCTCCGCGAAGTTCTTCTCGATGTGATTGAAGAAATCGTTGTTCGCGCACAGGATCACCTTGGGGTACGCATAGTGTTTGGCGTACTCCGTGATCGACTCGGCGATGTGCTTGGTGCCCGAGACGTTGTCGCTGTACGCCCCGTGCAGCAGAATCGCGTCGTAGGGATAATCGTCCCGCTTCGACCACCACGCCAAGTCGTTCTCGATGGCCATCCGCATCCGATCGAACCCGTCATTGAGGCCGATCCGCCCGGCCTGCGAATACCCGGCCGCGAACCACGTCAGCACCCTGGCCCCGTCCGGCCCCTCCCACCAGAACGGCGATTTCAGGTGGATGTTCTTCTTGAACAGCGGGGCCCGCGTCTGGTTGACGCCCACGCTCAGGCAGCGGATGCCCGCCCCGGCCAGGATGCTCGGCACCGTCCAGACGTGCGACGGCGCGTCCGTGATCGTGCAGCTCTCGAATGGCACCCCGTACAGCCGGTGCAGCCGGGCCGAGTAGTACAAGTTGCGGATCAGCTCCTCCTCCGAGCACAGCCCCGTCAGCATGTTCAGGTAGCCGGACTCGATGCCGATCCGGTGCTCGCGGGCCGCCTCGAGCAGCTCGTTGTGCCGGCCGGCCAGCACGTCGCGGAACCACATCTGGGCCGCCCAGCTCGACTCCAGGTTCCAGTGGTACAGCGGAAACTCCCGCACCAGCTCCAGGGCCAGATCCGTGTTGCGGTTGTGCACGGCGATGACCTTCGACTGGATGTCGGTGTAGCCGATGTCCGTGTGCACGCTCGGGGCGACGAAGATGTGCCACTTCTTCTGCGGCACCTGGGTCACGGATACCGTCTTGCTCTGCCCGCCGCTGCTCACCGTCACCGTAAGCTGCCGCGGACTGACCGTCTCGTCCACGTAGATCGTTCCCCCGACGGCCCCCAGCCGGACCTCGCCCAGCGTGCCCGTGCCCACCGCGTCCACGCCCGCCCGCACGTCCACCTTCACCGGCTCGTCGCGGGCCACGCCGCTGGCCGTCACCTTCAGCTCCTGCATCAGCTTCCCGTCGCGCTCGACGAAGAAAATCGTCGCCGTGACCGCCACGTCCATCGCTGGCGTCTTGTCCTCCGACAGACGGACCAGCGAGATCGCGTCGTACAGCAGCCACGAGCCCTGCGTCACCGTCAGACTGATCCGGTTGGCTCCCGGCTTGAGGTAGTTCGGGCCCAGTACGAACCGCAGCGTCCGCGGCTTGCCCGCCTCCGGCCGCACCAGGCTGGCGTCGCCCGCCCCGCGCTCCAGGTGCCGCTCGACGCTGCTGCCGTTGACGTCGATGCTGAGCGTCGGCGGCGCGTTGGCATGTGTATCCACCAGGTCGATCTTCAGCTCGTAAGTGCCGCCGGGCTCGTCGGTGAGGTTGAACTCGATGATGAACGGATGCTGCCGTCCGCCCGCCCAGGGATCGGCGGGACCCGGGTGGATGCCGCTGAAATCCTTCCTGGCGTCGCCCTGCCCGACCACGAACTTGACGTCCTGGGGGAACGCCGTCGGATACGCCTGCACCGGGTCCGCCGGACCCAGGTCGGCGAAACTGCGGTCCACCTTGCCCAACTGGATGATGGGGTCCCCGCCCCACGCCGCCGGAGTCATCGTCGCCCATGCCGCCAGC
>JACQVT010000263.1 GCA_016209665.1 Planctomycetota bacterium
CGGCGGCGGTGAAGCAGTTGCTGCTGGACCCCCCGCCGGAGCGGATCGACGACCTCATCACCCTGGCCGACCGATGGATCGGCCCCGATATCGCCGGGGGCGTGCGGCTCCTCCACTCGGTCGCGCCGCTGACCGAGCAGCAGCGGTCGCGGCTGGCGGGCATCCTCGCCCGGTACGAGCAGGCCGCCAAGGCACGTTGACCCGGCCGGGGCGATTCCAAAGATTCGCCGGTTTCATAATCCCCGCCCGCCCGATTGCGTGGTATATTCCCTTCAGTGGAACAGGGTCGGTTGTGCCGGACCACGGTTTCGTGCGGTGGCCCCCATGATGACGCTGGCAGAACTGGTCATGATGATCACCATCGTCCTGATGGTCGCCATCGGGTTCGGGCTGGTCCGATCGTCGCGGTCGTCGTCGCCCGCCCCGCGCCAGCCGGCCGATCGAGTGTGCCCCAATTCCCAGTGCCGGCACCGCAACCCGAGCCACGCGGTCTATTGTGCCCGGTGCGGCCGCCGGCTGGGCACCGATTGAAGATACTCGTCGTCGTCGCCGGGTCCGTCAGGCCTTCACAAACGGGAGCATCCTTATGAGCGAAATCGACCGTCCGGAATCGAACGTCGAGGAAGTGGTGACCAGGCCGCCACCTCCGCGCCAAAGGCGTCCGGGCACGTTCCAGCCCAGCGGACCGCCGCGGCTGCCCCGATTGAACCTCGGGCGGCTGCTCGTGCTGCTGGTCGTGCTCGCGTACCCGTTCTACTACTGGTTCATCGTGCGGGTGGAGGTGAACGCCAACCAACTGCTGGTGCTCGTGAACAAAACCGGCCGGACCCTGCCGGCAGACCAGGAGCAGTACCGGGACCAGATCGTGCTCTATCCCGAACTGGTCGCGGATGTGGCCCGGCAGACGGGCTGGTCCGAGGAGAAGGTACGCAACAGCTACAAGGGCATCCGCTACGAGGTCTTGCGCGAGGGACGATATTTCTTCTCGCCCATCTGGTACGAGCGGATCAAGATCGACACCACCCTCATACCGGAATCGCAGTTCGGCGTGCTCATCCGCAAGTACGGCAAGCCGCTGCCGGCGGGCAAGACGGTGGCCACGCTCCCCGACGAGCGGGGACCGGTGGCGGGCACGCTGCCGCCGGGCCGGCACGACCTCAACCGGCTGGCCTACGAGGTGCAGACCTTCAACAAGATCATCGTCCCGGAGGGCTGGACCGGCGTGCAGACCAAACTGTCGGGCGAGGGACCCACCGATCCGAACGACTACGTCCAACCCAAGGGGGCCCGCGGCGTCCAGCCCGGGACGCTGGGACCGGGGACGTACTTCGACCTGAACCCCTACGAGGTCCGCGTCGACCTGGTGGACGTGCGCAGTCAGCGATACGACATGCTGGGCGACGAGGCGATCGAGTTTCCATCGAACGACGGCTTCACCATCCGCATGGAGGCGACGGTCGAGTGGGCGGTTTATGCCGATCAGGTGCCGGCCCTGACGGTGGAAGTCGGCGACCTGGAGGACGTGGTCACCAAGGTCATCCGGCCCTACGCCATGAGCCTGGCCCGGATCCAGGGGTCGAAGATGACCGCCCGTGACTTCATCGGGGCCCGCGAGACGTTCCAGAGACGGATCGTGGCCGATCTGCGGGCCCGATGTCGCGACCAGGGCGTGCTGATCAAGGCCGTCAACGTGCGCGAACTCAGACCGCCCGAGGCGGTGCGCTCCGTGATCCGCGAACGCGAGCTGGCCGACCAGACCATGACCCGCTACGAGAACGAGATCGCCGAGGCGAAGGCCAAGGCCCAACTCGTCGAACAGGAGCAACTGGCCAACCAGCAGCAGGCTGTCGGTGACGCGAACCGGCAGGTCGTCTCGGTCACCGTGGATGCCCAGCAGACCATGGCGGTGGCGGTCACCGAGGCCAACCAACGGCTCGACGTGGCCAAGCTCGTTCTCGAGGCCGCCCGCAGGCAGGCGGAAGCGATCCTGTCCCGCGGCCAGGCCGACGCCAAGGTCGTGCTCTTCAACTACGAAGCCAAGGCCAAGCCGCTGCAAGCGGCGGTGAGCGCGTTCGGCGACGGCTACACGTATGCCCGCTACACGTTCCTGCAGAAGATGGCGCCGGCGATCCGGTCGGTGCTGACGAACACCGAGGGTCCGTTCGCGGACGTCATCCGCGAGTTCTCGGACTCCGGCACGAAAGGAGCGGCCAAATGAGCATCATGCGAGCGATCACCGGACCGATCGGACGGTTCATCGGCCTGGCCATCGGCCTGACCCTGATGGTCGCCGGCATCGTCGTGGCCGTGTATTTCGGGCTGTTCCGCGTCTACGTCCCGCCGGGGGCCTGCCTGGTGCGGATCGCCAAGAGCGGCGACCTGATGCCCGCCGGCCAGACGGTGGCCGAGCCGGGGCAAAAGGGCATCCAGCGCGAGACCTGGGGACCCGGCCGCTACTTCCTCAACCCGATCTTCTGGGACACCAAGCTGGTGCCGCTGGTGGAGATCAAACCCGGCCGGCCCGACACCTGGAAATGGGTGCATACGACGCGGCGCCTGCCGGGGGGAAAACTCGCCGCCGGCGGCAACGTCCTCGAAGGCGAAATGCCCGAGGTCGGCATCCTCATCCGCAAGACCGGCGGGCCCGACCCCAGCGGGTCGGCGGTGGTCAGCCGAGATAGCGGATACGCCGGTATCGTTCGCGAGGTGCTGACGCCGGGCATCTACCGCATCAACCCCTACGAGTACGAGGTCCAGAAAGTCGAGGCTGTCGTTGTCCCCGCCGGCTTCGTGGGCGTGGTCACGAACCAGTTGGGCGAGCAACCCGAAATGATCGAGGTGCCCGATCTACCAATCGACTCGGCCAGCGGCCCCGAGACCCGGCCGGCGACCGTCACCACCAAGAAGATTCGCCCGCTGGCCACCGGCAACCAGCGGGGCACGCTCAAGGACGTGCTGCCGCCGGGCGTGTACTACCTCAACCCCAACGTGGTGCGGGTAAAGATCACCGAGATCGGGTTCAACGAGTTCTCGCAGCTCGCCAGCCGAACGGCCCAGGACACCATCCGCTTCCCCTCCAAGTCGGGGTTCGACATCGAGTTGGGCGTGACCGTGGTCTGGGGCCTGCACCCCCGCAACGCCGCCGCGGTCATCAACGAGTTCGGCGCGACCGACGAGGTGTTGGAGAAGGTCATCAAGCCCCAACTGCGGTCCATCTGCCGCAACCAGGGCTCGCTCTATGAGGCCCGCGACTTCATCCAGGGCGACAAGCGGGAGGAGTTCCAGCAGGTGCTGACGACGGTCCTGCGCGACGTGTGCCGGCAGAAGAACATCGAGCTGCTGCTGGCCCTGATCAGCACGATCGACGTCTACAGCCGCGAGGGCCAGGCCCAGGCGGGCGAGCCGGACCTGCGGACCGCGATCCAGGACAGCTTCCTGGCCATCGAGCGGCAGATCACCAACACCAAGCTGCAAGCGACCGAAAAGAAGCGGGCCCTGCTCGAGGAGGCCAAAAAGAACGTGGACATTCAGCGGGAGATGATCGAGGCCGACACCCGCAAGAAGGTGGCCACGACCCTGGCCGACGGCCAGCGCAAGGCCGCCGAGATCAACGCCACCGGCAAACTCGAAGTCGCCAAGATCGACCAGCAGGTGGCCACGCTCGACGCCCAGAAGACCGAGCTGCTGGGCAAGGCCGAGGCCGACGTCGTCCGCCTGAAGGAGCAGGCCGAGGCCGATGGCAAGAAGATGCTCGTGCAGGCCTTCGGCACGGGTGGCGCCTACAACCTGTTCACCTTCGCCGACAACTTCGAGCCCGAGTCCATCCAGTTGATCTTCGCCGGCGAGGGCACGTTCTGGACGGACCTCAAGCGGTTCGAGGAGGTCGGCGCCGCCCAACTGCTGCGGCAGACCGCCCGTTCGACCACCCGACCGGCGTCCAGATGAAGTTTGGCCCATGGGGGTGCTCGGACACGATCGGGGTGGTGGCGGTGGATGTTCCGGGGATCCTGGGCATGACGCAGCCGGGGTCTCGGAGGACGGGCCAGGGGGATGGAAGATGGCAGGATTGAGGTGTGCGGCGTGCGGCGTCCGGGTTGCGCCGGGAGGTGGGCGGCTTGGCGGCGGGGTCGGCGGGACGAGTGGGCACAGGTTCGACTTAGGGATCCGCCGGCCAACCTGGAGTACGTAACCCTTGGGCCCTCTGCGAGATGTGCTGGATCGGCCCAGGTTCGTAACCCCCGTTTCCTTGACCCCCGACTTGGCGACCGTGGTGAACACCTGGCCCGAGGCTTGCCCACGGCGATCCGGGCGGGCATGCTGGCGACGGCAGCGGCAGC
>JACQVT010000264.1 GCA_016209665.1 Planctomycetota bacterium
GCTGGGTGGCTGCCGGCCGCCGCCGTTGGCGTTTCCGGCGTCCATCAACTCGGAATACCCGGAGGAGCGGGTCCGGGCCGTCCGAACGGCGGTGGACTACCCCTACGCCTCGGCGGAGGAGCGGCGAGGCGTGATGGAGATGCTGGTCGGCCGGCTTGACGATGACGATGATGCCGTTCGCATGTTCGCGATCGTAGCCCTGGAGAAGATGACGGGGACTCGACTGGGATACCGGTACCATGCTCCGTTGGGCGAACGACTGCGGGCGGTGCAGACGTGGCGGCGATACCTGGCGGAGGAGGCCGGCAGGGCTAACGCCGCTGGGACGACGAGCGCCAGGGACGAGCCTGCCAGCCCTTCCGCAGAGTTGAGCGCCGGTGGCACCGGCGGGGGGACGTCACCTTGAGCAACGGCACCTCACAGTCGTCCTTGCCGGCCCGGACGCTCCACATCACCAGCGACACCACTCACCTGGCGACGATTCGGGAATCGGTGGCAGGGGCGGCGGCGTGGATGGGGTTTGTCGAGCCGACGGTGTCCCAGATCGTGTTGGCGGTGGATGAGGCGATCGCCAATGTGATCAAGCACGGCTACCAAGGCTGTCCAGGCCAGCCGATTGAGGTGACCGTCGAGCCGATCACGCGATCGGGGCGGCGGGGCTTGCAGGTGACGGTCTGTGACTGCGGCCGGCAGGTGGCCCCCGACGCGATCGTCGGCCGGTGCCTGGAGGACGTTCGGCCCGGGGGGCTGGGCACGCACATCATTCGAAACGTGATGGACGAGGTCGAATATTCGCATCGCCGGCCGCGGGGGATGAAGCTGCGGATGGCCAAACTGATCGACACAGGCCGGGACGAAACACCGACCGACCGTGAGCCAGGGGAGGGTTCTTCCGATGGGTGAGGGCGTCGATTGCGTGAAGGAAGTCCGGACGGTTGGGGCCGACATCGTGGTCGTGCTCGCCGGGGCCGTCGACCTGCATCACACGCCGCAGGTGCACAAGGCGTTGGTGGGGGCCTGCGAGGAGCGGCCCCGACAACTGGTCGTCAACCTGACCGAGGTCAGCTACATGGACTCGTCGGGGATCGGTACGCTGGTCGAGGTGTTCCGCCGCGTGAATGCCTACAAGGGTGGTTTGGCCCTGTGCGGCCTGAATGAGCGCGTGCGGAGCGTGTTCGAGATCACCAAGCTCGACAAGTTCTTCAAGATCTTCGCGACGGAGAGTGAGGCGATGGCCGAGTGAGCGACGTTGCCCCGCAGTCATGGTCGAATCGCGTGGTCCGCGCCATCGCCGCGATGCCGGGCAGGGTCGTTACCGCGGTGGGCGAGGCGGGATTCTCCGCGCACCGGCGGGCGCTCGAATGGGTGCGATACGTCGGGGGCGTGTGCTACCTGTTGTACGACGCGACGGTCTGGGTGGGGCGGGGCCTGTTCGTGCCCCGGGTGAAACTGGGGTGGGGATCGCTGGCCTCCCAGATGGTGCGGGTGGGCGTACGGAGCATCCCGATCATCGTACTGGTGCAGACGTTCATCGGGATCATCCTGGCCCTCCAGATGGCCCCGACGTTGCAGGCCTACGGCTCGCTGGAGAAGGTGGCGAACATCGTGGCCATCGCGATGTTCCGCGAGCTGGGGCCGCTGCTGTCGGCGATCGTGCTGAGCGGTTTCGCCGGGGCCTCCATCGCGGCCGAGATCGGGGCCATGGTCGAGGCGGAGGAGATCAAGGCCCTGCGGGCCCACGCCCTCAATCCCATCCGCTTCCTGGTCGTGCCCCGGCTGCTGGCGACGGTGATCATGCTGACGGGGCTGGCGGTGCTGGCCGACGTGGTCGGCGTGGCGGGCGGTCTGCTGACCTCGTGGTTCGTGCTGGACATTCGGCCGCAGTTGTACCTGGAGAACACGCGGTTCGCCCTGGAGTACAAGGACTTCCTGACCGGCCTGGTGAAAGCGGGCGTGTTCGGCATGTTGATCGCAATGATCGCCTGTCATGAGGGGCTCAGCGTGCGAGGCGGGGCAGAGGGCGTCGGCCGGGGCACCACGAGCACGGTCGTCAAGTCGATCGTGGCCCTGATCGCGACCGACTGCGTTTTCACGGCGGCGTTCTACCTGTTCGGGTTGTGAGACTCGTTCAGAAAAGAGAGCCACTGATCACACGGATTAGACGGATTGCACGGATGGAAGAGGAAATGATGGGCTATCTGACCATCACCGGCCTACGGTTGGCCTTGCTGCTCAACTTCAGGAACGCCACGCTGGGCTGGAAGCGGGTAGTCCGATAGGAGAGAAAACCACGGATTGCACTGATAATACGGATGAAGAATCCTATCCGTGCGATCCGTTTAATCCGTGTCATCCGTGGTAAGAATGGGAGTCTCGTCGCTTGTCTGAGTCATCGAACGAGGTCGTGATTTCGATCCGGGACGTCGTGAAGGTATTTCCGGATCAGGCGGGCAACCCGGTACGGGTGCTCGACGGGATCACGTTCGACGTGCGGGCGGGGGAGACGTTGGTGATCATGGGCGGCTCGGGCTGCGGCAAGAGCACCCTGCTGAACTGCCTGATCGGCGAGCTGCGGCCGGAAGAAGGGCAGATCCTTTACCGGACACGGGCGATGACCCAGCCACGGGACCTGCTGGCGATGGACGAGGCGGAGCTGAACCAGGTGCGCCTGAGGTTCGGCATCCTGTTCCAGAGCGGGGCGCTGTTCAACTCGATGACGGTGGCCGAGAACGTGGCTCTGCCGCTCAAGGAGCACTCGTACGTCGATCCCTCGATCATCGACATCGTGGTGACCATGAAACTGCAGCAAGTGCACATGCTGCCGCACCGCGACAAGATGCCCTCGCAGTTGTCGGGTGGACAGAAAAAGCGGGCCGGGCTGGCCCGGGCGACGGCGCTGGATCCGGAGATCCTGTTCTACGACGAGCCGTCGGCGGGGCTGGACCCGGTGACGTCCGCGGCGATCGACGACCTCATCATGGACCTGTCGAAGAAGATCCAGGTGACGAGTGTCGTGGTGACGCACGAGATGGACTCGGCGTTCCGGATCGCGGACCGGATGGTGATGCTGGACAAGGGCCGGGTCCTGATGGTGGACATGCGGGACGCGTTCGAGCGGATTCGCCGCACTCCACCCGACCAGCTCGCCGGCGACGAGGAGCGGCTGATCCACCAGTTCCTGAACGGCAACACAAAGGGCCCGTTGACGGATTCGGAGACGTTCCAGTTGTACGAGCGGCAGATCATCGCCGGGACGCGTTAACGGAGATCGGGCTGGATTGGATGAACACGAGCCGCGGACTTATCCCCGCGCATGGGATGCCCGGCGATAACCGCCGCGGATTGTTGCTGCAACGCGGTGAAGACGGCAATGAATTGCCTCGGTCCTGCAGGAGTGACGTATGCCCGCCGAACGGAATGCATTCAAGCTCGGGCTGACGTTGATCGCCTTCTTTGTATTGTTCTGCGGCGTGCTGTGGTTTCTCGCCCCCCGCGGCAAGGGGGACCTGGAGCTGCACGTCCGGTTCCCGCACGAGAAGTTCGGGACGGTGCTCAAGCCCGGCGGCGAGGTGCTGTGCGGGGGCAAGACGGTGGGCAGCATCCGCGACCTTGAGTTGCGGACGTTCAAGGATCCCGCCAGCGGATACGACGAGCTGTACGCGGTCGCGACGTTCAGGGTGGATTCGTCGGTCGGGCTGCGGAAAGACTGCCGCATCCAGGCGACGGAGGCCCTGCTGGGCGGGATGGGGGCCCTGATCATCAAGGACCGCGGGCTGGGCGAGCCCGTCGCGGCGGGGGAGACGATCGACGGCGAGCCGATCGCCGGCATCGCGGACCTGACGGCGATGGTCGGCAAGCAGCTCGATCCGCGGAACCCGACCGGGCTGCTGGCGATGCTCCAGTCGCAGCTCGATGCCGGCGGCGAGAACTCGATCGTGGGCAAGATCCTGAAATCGCTCGACGACATCAACGTGTTGACCCGCAATCTGGCGGGTGAGACGGACGTGCGGCAAAAGACGGCCCTGGTGGCCAAGCTTCACGAGATCCTCGGCAACGTGAATGAGACGACGGCCTCCCTGCGCGACCAGATGAACGCCAACATCGACACGGCGGCCATCGCCAAGGTCCAGCAGGTGCTGGACCAGCTCAACCAGGGGTTGCTGGCGGCCCGGGGCATGCTGGAGGAGAACCGCGAGCCCCTCCGCCGGACGGTGCAGCACATCGAGGGCACGAGCCGCATCCTCGAACAGGAGATCGCCGCCCGGCTGGCCCAGCAGCTCGACACGTCGAACGAGGCCGGCCTGCTCGCCCGCGTCCACGTCGCCATCGGGCGATTGGGGCAGTCGCTGGAGGACATCAACGGCATCACCGGCGACGTGCGGCAGGTGATCGCCCTCAACAAGACCAACCTGGACGAGACGATCAGTAACCTCAAGGAGACGAGCGACCATTTGAAGGCGGGCAGCAAGGAAATCCGGCTGAACCCGTGGCTGTTGCTGTACACGCCGACCAAGGACGAGGTGGCGCAGGCTAACCTGTTCGGGGCGGCGCGGGCGTTCTCCGAGGGGGCCACGCAGCTCGACGACGCGGCGGCCCGGCTGCAAGCGATCAGCGAGCATCCCGCCGCCGGCTCCCCCGAGAACCGCCGGGACCTCCAGCGCATCCGTGGACAGCTCGACGACACGTTCAAGAAGTTCAACGACGTCGAGCAGAAGCTGTGGGAGCAGTTGAGAATCAAATGAGCTACGACGTGGCCATCCTGGGGGCGGGGGCGGCAGGGACGGCGGCGGCGATCCTGCTTCGCGGCCGCGGGCTCAACCCCGTGCTGATCGAGAGTCCAGGCGGGCGCGGCCGAGGCCTCCGTCGCCCCGATTGGCTCAGCGCCGCCGCCAACAACCTGCTCGCGGAATGTCGGATCGACTGTTCCGACTGCCTGGGCAAGCCGTTCGAGGGGATTGCCTTCCACACCGCCGACCTGAAGAAGACCGCCCGTGCCGACGCGACGAAGGCGCCGGCCTACCGGGTCGACTATTCCGGCGTGGTCGGGCGGATGCACACCATCGCCCGTAAGGAGAAGGTCGAGATGGTGTGCGGATGCGCCCCGACGCGGATCGACCTGGGCGAGAAGCGGGTGCGGTTGGAGCTGGAGGGGCATGATCCGATCGAGGCGGGTTTTCTGGTGCTGGCTGATGGCGCGGCTCGGACGTTCGCGACGGCGGGGCCGGGTCAGCCGCAGCCCCTGGCTGCACCGCCGTCGACCAGGGTCTCGGGGCGATGGGTTGCTACGCTGCAATGGAGTGGAACCGCCAAGGGCCGTCAAGCCGGCACGGCGGCGGACGCACACATGCACTGGGTGTGCGATTTGAACCGCCAGGGGGCGATGATGCTGTGGTGGTGGGATGGCCCCGCCGCGGTGCTCAACCTGCTGAGCAGTGGGACCGGACAGGAGGTGGCGAGCCTCTTGCAGTCGGTAGCGGGCAGGCTGATGGAGACCGGACTGATACCCGGTGGCAAGCGGGTGGACGCGTCGTCCATCGTGCTGCGGCCGGCGCCGTTCCGATCGGCGCTGGAAATGGAATCGCACGTCGACAAACGATGTCTTCTGATCGGCGACGCCGGCGGTTTCGTCAGCGAGACCAGCGGCGAGGGGCTGTACCC
>JACQVT010000252.1 GCA_016209665.1 Planctomycetota bacterium
CCTCGGCCTGGCGCCCCGGCAGTACGTGCTGGTCACGCTGCATCGGCCCACCAGCGTCGATGAGCCTCGGGTGATGGCCGACCTGATCGGCGTGCTCGACGAGATCCAGCGCGACCTGCCCGTGGTCTTCCCCATCCATCCGCGGACCCGCAAGTCCATCGAGACCAACGGCCTGACCGACCGCGTCCGGGCGATGCCGCGGCTCAAGCTGACCGAGCCGCTGGGCTACCTCGACTTCCTGCGGCTGATGATGGACGCCCGCGGGGTCCTGACGGATTCCCGCGGCATCCAGGCGGAGACGACCATCCTCGGCGTGCCCTGCCTGACCATCCGCGAGAACACCGAGCGGCCGATCACGCTTACCCAGGGTACGAATCAACTCGTCGGCCTGAGGGCCGCAGACATCCTGGCCGCCTACCGCGCCGTCGCCGCCGGCGGAGCGGCGTCACCTCGGCGGCCCGAGAAATGGGACGGCCACGCCGCCGAACGCATCGCCGATATCATCGCCGGCTGGTCCCACTGATGGCCGCGACCGGTCCTCGCGCCTACAATCCGGCCGGTGGTTCGGTCCACCCCACTCCTTCGGAAGAGCGGTCCGGGTTCCATCTGTCGATCTGTTCATGGGAGGCAGGAGATGATCTCGCGCGCGACACGATCGATCGCTGTACTCATGGCCCTGGTGGTGGTCCCGCTGCTCTGTGGGAGCGGCTGTCCCAGCGACGCACCCGCCGACGGCAACGGCAACGGCAATGGCAACAATAATGGCACCGTCGCCGCGACGGTGCGGATGCAGAACAACGCCTTCGTCCCGTCTTCGGTGACCATCAAGACGGGCCAGGCGGTCAGGTGGATCAACGACGACGTCGTCCTGCACACCGCCACCTCCGGCAGCCCCGGCGACCCGGACATGGGGAGCGTGTTTGACTCGGGCAACATGGGCCCCGGCGGCACGTTCACCCACACGTTCAATCAGGCCGGCATCTTCACCTACCACTGCGAACAGCACCCCGTCGAGATGCGCGACGCCACCGTGACCGTGAATCCGTGATTTCGGGTATGATGGGCGGGCATGAGTTCCGCGACGAGGTACCTGCGTCCGGACGTCATCGCCCAGGTCCAGCGCCTGGACCTCAAGGCCCGGTTCATCGTCGAGGGCTTCATCAGCGGCCTGCACCGCTCGCCGTTCCAGGGCTTCTCAGTCGAGTTCTCCGAGCACCGCCGATACGTGCCCGGCGATGACCTGCGGCAGATCGACTGGTCGGTCTACGCCCGTACCGACCGCTTCTTCATCCGCAAGTACGACGCCGAGACGAACCTGGAATGCCATCTCATCGTCGACACCTCGGCGAGCATGGCCTATCCGCCGGCAGAGCAGGCCGCCGAAACTCATCGCATGACCAAGCTCGATTACGCCATCTGCCTGGCCGCCGCCCTGGGTTACCTGATGATCAACCAGCAGGACGCCGTCGGGCTCGCCCGTTTCGACAGCAAGCTTCGGACCTACCTGCCGCCTCGGTCCAGACGGGCGCACCTGATGCGGCTCATCGGCGAGCTGGCAAGCGTGCGGCCCGCGCCCGACAAAACAGAAAAGGGTCTGGCCGAGGCCCTGCACGAGGTGGCCCGGCGGGTCCGGCGGCGCGGCCTGATGGTCGTGCTCAGCGACTTTCTGGCCGACCCGGAAGAGGCGATCGAGGCCCTGCACCACCTGCGGTACCGCGGCCACGACCTGATCCTGTTTCAAGTGCTCGACTGGGCCGAGGCGAACTTCCCCTTCGAGGACGTGAGTCAGTTCATCGATCCCGAGACGGGCGACCGGCTGACCGTGCACCCGCGGGCGGTGCGCGACCGTTACCTCGCCGCCCTCGAGGCGTTCGGCGACCGTTATCGGCGCGAGACCGCCGAGCTGCGGGCGGACTTCGTCCAGGTGGACACCTCGATGACGTTCGACCGGGCCCTCGTCCAGTTCCTGGTCGACCGCCGCCGACGGTTCTGACCCACTGCTCCGTTGCACTTGGATTGTCGAGTTTCGTTCCTGGGACCAGAACCGGGCTCTGTGAGCCCGGTGTGGCCCGATGACTCACCCGCGTCACAGACGCCGGCTCTGACAACCTCCCCGTTCAGCTTTGATCCGGGACTACGGACCAACGCATTCCGGGACGGCCGGGATACCCGGCCCGCTCGCGCAATCGACGAACAGCTTCACGTCGTGATGGTCGATGTCCGCATCGCCGTCGAGCCGCATTGCCTGGCACGCCGCGTCGCCCTGCGGAACGTCGTACCCGCTGAGACACGCCTCCAAGTAAGCGAAATCGACCGCGTCCACGTCGCCGTCGTCGTCGAAGTCTGCGTCGACGCCGGGCAGCGGCTCAACGTCGAGCCTCGGCTGGGCCATGTCCGGCAATCCGCCGCCGCGGAGCAGCACGTTGTAGCGGTTGAGCAGGTTCATCCCGATGATGCCTTCAAGCACGCCGCCCTCGGGCGAGGCGACGTCGAGCATCACCACCGGTACGTGCGTAAAGCTCAGCCACGGTCCCAGCGCCGGCAGCTCGATCGAGTCGATGAAGAAGCCCGGCGCATCGACGACCTGCCCGTCGATGCCCTGGATCTCGACCGTGAAGTCCGGGTAGTCCGGATCCAGGGCCAGCACGGCGCCGACGCCGGTACCGAC
>JACQVT010000265.1 GCA_016209665.1 Planctomycetota bacterium
GAGAAGATGTTTCTCGACCTCAGCCTCGCCATCCAGGCCGCCCGCTCGCACGTCCACATGGAGTATTACATCTTCCAGCCCGACGAGACCGGCCGCCGCATCCGCGACCTGCTGATCGCCAAGGCCCGCGAGGGCGTCCAGTGCCGACTGCTCCTCGATTTCGTCGGTTGCTGGCGGCTGTTCGACCGGTTCATCCGCCCCATGCGCGAGGTCGGGGTGGAGGTCGTGTTCTTCATGCCCTGGCTGCCCTGGCGGGGGCGTTACCGCGTCAACTTCCGCAACCACCGCAAGATCGTGGTCATCGACGGTCGGATTGGTTTCACCGGCAGCCAGAACATCGGCGACGAGTACACGGGACGATGGCGGGGCATGGAATGGCGCGACACCCACATCCGGGTCAGCGGCCCCGCCGTCCACCAACTGCAAGAGGTCTTCATCGAGGATTGGTACTTCGCCTGCCGCCGCGACATCGGCGGCAACCTCGCCGAGTACTTCCCACCCCCCGAATCCTCGGGCGACCAACTCGTCCAGGTGGTGCCCTCGGGCCCTGACCGCGAGGTCAACGTCCTGCACCACCTGCTGCTCGGCGCGATGGGGGCCGCTCGCCGGTCGCTGAGCGTCGCCACACCCTATTTCGTTCCCGATGCGGCCATGATCCTGAGCCTACAGACGGCGGCCCACCGGGGCGTCCAGGTCCGCCTGCTCATCCCCTCCCGCAGCGACCATCCGGTCGTGCTGTGGGCCGGCCGCAGCTATTACAACGACCTTTGTCGCGCCGGAATCGAGGTCTACGAATATTCCGAGGCCATGCTGCATTCAAAGATGATCGTGATCGACGACGTCTGCGCGGTTGTGGGCTCGGCCAACTTCGACGAGCGCAGTCTCCGGCTCAATTTCGAGCTGTCCATGGTCCTGTACGAGCCCGACCTGGCCGGCCAGCTCTATGTCGATTTCGAGGACCTGCGGGCCAAGGCCCGCCGCATCCGCGTCAAGAAGCACTTCACTGCGGCTGAAACCCTCAAGCGTGGTCTCGCCCGCCTGGTCTCCCCGCTGCTTTGAACACCTCTTGGGGGGCGGGCATCCTTGCCCGCGTTTGCCTTTGCCGGCCGTGAAAATGCCGGCGGGCAGGGATGCCCGCCCCCCCCCAAGGACCGCCGGCATATTGCCACGATCTGTTGCTGTCCCCGGCGACCGGTTTTCCGACGATTCTTGCGGAAGCCCGGTGGAAACCGTGATATAATAGTGTTGCCGGAACCGGCCCCCCGGCCTCCGGTCACATGTCCAGGATCGAGTCGTCGCCGGCTCCCGGGCCGGCTGGTGGCACTCAAACGCGGCGGCCGCTTGTACTCGGCGGCACAATGTGAGGAGAGAGCCATGAGACTATCACTCGACGAGGAAAGGTTCCTTCGGGAACGCCGACGCGAGATCCGACGCGAGCTGGGCGACCTTCAGCGGCGCCGTCCTCAGCCGCGTTACCACGACCTCAACGAGCACCGCGTCGACCTGCTGGATGAATTGACCCGGATCGACGCCGAGTTGCTCGCCGCACGAACGGAGTGAACGATGAAGACGATGCTGGTTCCCATCGACTTTTCCGATGTTACCCCCATCGTGATCCGGATCGCCGCGGACTGGGCCGTCCAGGCCGGCTACCGCGTGCACCTCCTGCACGTGCTGCCCGAGGAGGCCGACCTTGTGGGTTATGAGACCGGCATGCAACTGCTGCCGCGCGTTACCGTGGTCCCCACCCCGCAGGACAGCCGGCTGATGGACTCCTGCCGCGGGGAACTCGAAGGCCGCGGGCTTGAAGTCACCACCCGCATCGTCGTGGGCTCACCCGTGATCGAGATCGTCGACGAGGCCCAGGCCGTCGGCGCCGACCTGATCGTGATGGGCTCGCATCGGCACGGCATGATCCATCACCTGCTGCTCGGAAGCGTCAGTGAGGGGGTGCTTCGCCGCGTCACCTGTCCGGTCCTGCTGGTGCCCGCCCCGAAGCCCGAGGCGACGGCGGCCGAGACGCACGAGGCCGCCGCCTCGCAGGCGTGAGCGCGACAACTGCGTGAACGTATGAACGTGTGGATGTGTGAACGTATGAACGTACCCAACCGTTCGCGGGTGTGCGTTGGGAATGCGCATCCTGGTGTCTTCGTTCATACATTCATACGTTCAAACGTTAATACGCATCGTGCTACGCCGCGCTCTGATTCAACTCCGGCACGTACAGGTTGACCTGCCATCCGGCCGCCTCGACCGCCTTGGCCGCCCGCGCGGCCTGCTGGTGCCCCCGTGGACCGATGGTCAGTGCGCCGCCGTCGGCCGGCCCGTGACAGGAGTTCAGATAGGTCTGCGTCAGCAGGTCCTCGCACCGCCACGTCAGATCGTCACCCAGCAGGGCGACGACCGTGCGGGGACCCATCGTGAGCGTGAGTCTCGCCACCATCTCGCACCTCGCGTTTGTGGTGGGTATCGGCCGGCGGCCGGGGCCGCCGCCATGGGATGTGACGCGGCCGCGCGGATCGCGCAGGAGTTGCCGGCGTCCGCGCAAATCCCGCCCCGGTCTCATACGAGTTCCCATTCAACCCCGTGCGTGGAGTCGTAGCGGCCGGCGCCCTCGCCGGCCGTTCGGCAAGGGAAGACGCCCGGCGAGGCGCCGGACGCTACGATCGCGCACACAAGCTCCAGGTGGAATCTGCATCGTTGGCTATCGCCGGCCGTCTGTTCACGGTCCATCGGCGGCCGGCGGCAGCGGCGGCAACCACACCCGCCGCCGGTCGTCGAGCCACCTCGTCCACTTGCCGGACTGCTGCGGCGTCAGCACCGCCGCGATCTCGTCGCGAATCTGCTCGATCTGTGCTTCCAGCCGCGGCTGGGCCTCACGCCGGATGACCTGAATCTGCTGCTGGCGCTCGGTCAGGATGGCCTCGACCCGCCGCGCCTGCTCGTCGGTCAGGTCCAGGAACGAGCGGAGCCGATGCGTCGCCCGGGCCGGAAACAGCTCCGGGTGGCGAATCCCGAACTGCACGCCGCGGACCAACACCAGCATGGTGACGCCCGCCCCGATCGCCGCTCCACTGATCAGCAGCACCACCGACAACAACACCGTCCGCAGCACCCGCCGCCGCGGACGCCGGCCGCTCCGTCCGTCCGTACTCGCGACGGGCTCGATCGAGTCGCTCATTGCAGCACCACGTTCATCGAAGCCATCAATGCCACGATCGGATCCTGCACGGCCGACCACATTTGGGCTGCGTAGGCCACCACGATGGCCGCCGCCGCCACCGACCCGCCCGCGATGATTGCCATCGGATCGTACTGCTCGGGACGTTGCCTGCGGACCTCCGCCACGACCGCCGCGGCCACGTCCACCCGCGGCGGCGACTCCGCCCGTGCTCGTGCGGCCAGCCCGGCCAGCCACTTCTCGTGTGTCATGGCTCAACCTCCAGTCCGTCGGTCAGCTTTCTCAGTTTCGCCTTCGCCCGATGGGCCTGGACTTTCACCAGCGTCTTCGTCCAGCCCGTCAGTTCCGCCACCCTGGCGACCGGCAGTTCCTCCAGGTACATCAGCGTCAACAGCAGCCGGTCCCGCGGTGGGAGTTTGGCCAGGAGGAAGTGGAGCAGCTCCGCCGCCTCACTCGGCTGCATCTCCGTCACCGGCACGTGGGCCAGGCTCGCCAGCTCGTCGGCCGAGGCCTCCCGGCCTGCCTGCTTCGCCCGCGATTTCCAGTACCGATACCCCACTCGCGTCGCGATCCGCCGCAGCCAGTGCAGGAACGGCGAACGTCCCTGGAAACTGTGCAGGCTGAAAGTGGAACTGCCGGATCGTCTCCTTCTGCTCGTCGGTCAGCACAGGCTTGACCTCGCCCGCGACCTTCGACGCCAGCACCGCCGCGTCGCCGATCGACTTGCCCAACTCGGTGGCGGCGGCCCGGATCGCCTCCTCGGTCGGCTCTTCCGCCAGCACCGTGTCGCGCAGCGCCCGCCGCTTGGCCGCCAGGTCCTTCACCGCCGGCACGATCTCGTCCTTGTGGCCCCGGACAATCTCCTTGATCTGCCCGCGCTGGTCCTCGGTGAGGTTCAGCTCGGCTCGCAGGGCCACCAGCCTCCGGACGCCGTTGCGAATCAGGTTCGCGATCGGCCGGTTCGGCTCATTGGCCAGCAGGCCGGGCTTCGCCTCCTCGCTCGTGCCGTTCGCCGGGGTCTTCGTGGCGGCCCACGCCGCCACCGTCACGCCCAGCCCCGCTCCCACTGCGATCATCACTGCCGTACGCGTTCTCATACCAGGTCTCCTTCAAATCGGTGGATGTACGCTTACCTGTGTAGTGGCCCCGGTCCCGGCCTCGGTTACACCTTCTTTCGTTTAATGGTGACGCGTGCGGCCCCCGTTCCGTGGTCGACCGGGCGTCCTTCCTGGTCCGGGTGGCATTCACCCCCAGGTCCGGGTATAATGTCCGGTGTCGGTGAGGCGTCCCGGGTTTCGGGCCGTCCAGGGCATCGCAGGTACCCAACCGGAGGACCGAAACGTTGATCGAGATCATTCCAGGCCTGGGCATCAGCGAACGCGAGCTGTCGTTTTCCTGCGACCGGAGCCCCGGCCCCGGCGGCCAGAACGTCAACAAGACCCACACCCGCGTCACGCTCATCTTCGACGTGAACGGCAGCGTCTCTCTGTCCAGCCAGCAGAAACGCAGGGTCTGCGACGCCCTCGCGGGCCGCGTCAGCCGTGAGGGCGTCCTCCGCGTGGTCTCCTGCAAGGAACGCACCCAGTTGGCCAACCGGCGGGCCGCCGTCAACCGCTTCATCGAGCTGATCGGCCAGGCCTTCCAGACCCCCAAGCCACGTAAGGAGACCTCCGTCCCCGCCGCCGCTCAGCGCCGCCGCCTCAATGGGAAACTCCAGCGCTCCGCCGTCAAGCAGCTCCGACGCGAGAAAGTCGCGGTAGAAGACTGATCGAACGCTACCGAGGACTGATCGAAACATGACCTACGGGATCCAGCCCCACGGGACGCAGCCCCTGGGGCGGGGCCGCCGATTGCCGATTGCCGAACCCCGCTCTTCCTTCCGATCCTCCCACCCGGCTTGTATGATTGCGACCACGCCGACTATCTGAGGACCATCACCGATGTCTGACCGCGCAGCGATTCGCGATCTTGGCCGTCACGTCGGCCGGACCGTCACTCTGGCCGGCTGGCTCTATAATGCCCGCGTCTCCAGCAAGGTCGCCTTCCTGATCGTCCGCGACGGGACGGGCCTGTGCCAATGCGTCGTCGGCAAGGCCGACGTGCCCGCCGAGGTATTCGACCTGGCCTGCCGCGTCGGCCAGGAATCATCGCTGCACATCGCCGGAACCGTCCACGCCGACGAGCGGGCCCCCGGCGGCCATGAACTACACGTCACCGGCCTTGAGATCGTGCACGCCACCGAGAACTACCCCGTCACGCCCAAGGAGCACGGCATCGACTTTTTGTTCTCGCAACGGCACCTGTGGCTCCGCTCCCGCCGGCCGACCGCCATCATGCGGATTCGACACACCGTCATCGACGCCATCCGCCGCTTCTTCAACGACAACGGCTTCACCCTCGTCGACACGCCCATCTTCGCCCCCTCCGCCGGCGAGGGTGCCCAGACGCTCTTCAGCGTCGACTACTTCGGCGAGCCGATGTACCTCGCCCAGACGGGCCAACTGTATCTCGAATCGGCGGCTCTGGCCTACGGCAAGGTGTACTGCTTCGGCCCGACCTTCCGGGCCGAGAAATCCAAGACCCGCCGTCATCTCACCGAGTTCTGGATGGTCGAACCCGAGATCGCCTACGCCCAGCTCGAGGATGTGATGGCCGTGGCCGAGGACTTCGTCGTCTCCATCGTCGGGCGCGTCCTTCGCGACCACCGGGCTGACCTGGAGTTCCTCGGCCAGGACCCCGCCCGCCTTGAACGCATCGTCAAGCCCTTCTACCGTCTGACCTACACCCAGGCTGCCGACCTGCTCCACGGCCCCAAGGCCCGCGAGCTGCTCGAACGCGACCTGGAGGCCAAGAACGCC
>JACQVT010000266.1 GCA_016209665.1 Planctomycetota bacterium
GAAGTGCTACCAGTGCTCTTCCACCGAGTGGTGATTCCGACCGCGGTTGCCCGGGAACTGTCCCGACCGCGCACGCCCCAAGCCGTGCGAGATTTCATCGGTCGGCCGCCAGCGTGGCTCGAGATTCGCGAACCCGAACACATCGTGCCACTTGTCGAGTTGGACCCCGGAGAGCGGGCGGCCATCAGCCTGGCCCACGAACTCGACGCCGACTTTATCCTCATGGACGAGAAGGCGGGGCGTCGCGTGGCCGCCCAGCGGAAACTGAATGTCATCGGCAGTATTGGTGTGCTGGAGCGGGCGGCGGACCGCGGCCTTCTCGATCTCGGCGAAGCGTTCGCGCGAATCCGAACAACCACATTCCACGTCAGCGAACGGCTCCTCGACGAAAGCCTCCATCGCCACAGCCAACGTCACTCCCGAGAATGAGTGCCTGTTTACGGTCCTCCTGTTCAAGGTCTTGCGGGTGTGGTCGGAGGAAGTGGCGCGGCCTGCACGGATGGAGGCGGGCAGGGATGCCCGCCCCCCAAGACCGGACCAGGCGGAATCTCAACGGTTGCCGTTGCGTTGGATCAGGTGCGATTTCGGCTTGACGACTGCGTCGCCGTCGGTCCAGTTTTGGTCGGTGGTGTTGACGAGGATGCGGGTGCCGTCGGAGAGCGTGGTGCGGGTGCGGCCGGCGGAGGGGCGCTCGTGGTTGACGATGAACTCGTAGGCGAGGGGACCGTTGTAGGCCTGGGATTCGAGATACTTCCGGCGGATGGTGGCGATCTCTTGGTCGGTGGGGGCGGCGTTGAACTCGTGGCCGGTGCGGCCGGCGAGTTCGGGGCCGGCCGCGTAAGTGCAGAGTCCGTGGTAGACGATGTGCTGGAGCGGCACCCAGTGGTCGAGCAGGGCGGCCCCGCAGTAGCCGCTGCCGTTGAACTGGCGGGACGCTCCGCCGTTCGGAGAACTCGTGTTGCCGGCGCTGACGATGATGCCGAGCAGCGGGGCGATGCTGGTCTCGCACCCGACGGTGCCGAACACCTGGGCGGCATAGTCGAAATAGCCGATCGCCCCCTCGCCGTACTCCCGCCGGGCGATGACGCGGTTGGGCGGGAAGGTCTCCTCCATCACCGACAGGCAGGCGTCCCAGTAGTGCATTCCCCGCAGGCCAAGGGCCCGAAGCCTGGGCAGGTCTCGCTTACCAAACCGTTCGAGCATCTCCTGCGGGATAGCCTGGTACGAGTAGCCCCCGATCCAGGCCCCGTGGTAGCGAAGCTCGCCATACTCGTTGGTCTGGACGAACGCGGGATTCCAGTCGGGCGAGCAACGGTAGCAATCCTTGTAGTTGAGATGGAAGCCCGCGCGATAGCCCGCGGCATCGAGCACCCTCATCATCCGGCGGAAGCCCTCCTCGCCGCCGTGGGCCGGCTTGAGCGGAAAAACGGTCGGATGAGCGCCGTCGTGGCCCTGGAAGTTGGCCCCGACGAAGATGAAGTTGATCTTCTCGAAGCCGGCCTGCCGGAAGCGGGGGACCACCTCGGCGAACTGGTCCCAGGTCTGGAACGAGCGCATCTCGCCCTTACCGTCGAGCGAGGCGCGTTTCATGCCCATCATCATGCGGAGGTAGATCGAGTCCATGAAGTACGCGACTTCGGGATTCGTCGCCGCCCGCTCGCGCAGCGTCTTGACGCCGCGTTCGTTCAGGAGGTACTCGCGGTAGAGGTTCCCGACGCCGACGTAGCCGGCCTGCTTGCCGTCCATCGCGATGAGCCGCACGCGGCGGTCGACCGGGTCGAGCTTGGAGTGCCAATACTGGCGATAGTGCCAGACGGGGTTGATCGACGCGGTGCGCTGCGGACCCTGGTGGCGGCGGGCCCGCAACTCGGTGTCGTATTCGCCGCCGAGCAGGATGCCCATCAAGCCGCCATGCTCGCGAATCGTCGCGTAGATGGGCAGTTGGAGCTGGTCCTCCCAGACCGCCTGCCGGCCGTAGACCATCGAACCGTACTCGTCGGGTGCGTCCGGGTTGAATCCCCAGCGCGAGCGGAGGCCAGCCTCGGTGCCGAGGTCGCCGTGGCCTGCCTTCGTGTAGGCCGGGTTCGCCCGCGGATGCCGCCGATCGAAGTAGTAGACCGCCCCCGACCAGCTTGGGATCAGCAGGTATCCCGGCGAGCCGGCCGGCGTCGCCCCGAGCAGCGGGAAGAGTTCGACGTTCATCAGCCGCCACCGCTGGGGCACACCCGGCGGCGCCTGCTGCTCGCGGAGGCCGGCGATGCGGATGGCACACTCGAGCGCGTGGTCCTTCAGCGTCAGCACGACGTCGAACGCGACGCCGAAACTCATGGTGCCCATCGGGGAGGCCGAGCCGGGGCCGGTGTCGACGTGGACGATCGCCTCGGCGGGACCCTTGCGTTCGATGTCGAGGCGGCAGGTCGACGTCGTGGCCTCGGGCGCGAGCAGCAGCGTCCGCATCCGGTCTTCGGTGTTGTCCCACACGCGGACGACGCCGAACTCGGCGGCGCGGTACGTCTCATCCGTCTCGCGATCGTGTAGTCGACAGCCGCCGCCTTCCAGCGCAAAGCCGATCGTCAGCTCGAGCCGCTCGTTGGACAAGCTGAGCCGCGGCGCCGCCGAACCCGCCGCCGGAATCCACACGACAAGTGAGAGCAGGATTGCTCGTCCGGTCATCGTTTAGTACCCCCGGTGTCGTCGCCTCCACTCCCTGCAGAGACACCTCGTCATGTGGTCGCCGACCCTGATTCTATCCCCCCGTGGCCACTCCGGCACGGGCAGATGATAGAAGATGTCCATTGTCCGATGTGCCGTCATGCTGGTGTTGTGCCCCGCCGGCCTGCTCGCCGCTTCGGAGAACATGAGTTGGGTCGGCACCCTGATCCTGCCGCGACCGGTCGTGGGGTGGACGGAGCAGGCC
>JACQVT010000006.1 GCA_016209665.1 Planctomycetota bacterium
ACGCTGTACGGGTCAAGGATGGTCGCCCAGTTCTGTTGTGTGAATTGACAGCGCGGGGCATGCCAAACGGTCGGGATGACGATGCACTTCAGGAGTGGTTCGGACTTGGGCGAGAATGGATTGTCCGTGGCTTCGCCGATTTAGTGGGCGACAAGATCCAGCGTGAGGTCTGGAATAGGAAAGCCTAAGATGCTCGTAGCTACCTCTCCTTATGCCGAGTATCGACAGTCTGATGGCCCTGGTTTTGTCGGCCACCAAGGCATAACCCAGGAGTGCGATGACGATTCGTTCCAGCCTGACTTTGGCGTCCCGTGCGACAGAGAGGAAGGTGCGGCGACGGCCCTGGAATGGTACAGGGACCGGAGCGCGTTGCCCATCGAGTTCAGCCGAATGAACATGCAAGGATGGCTAGCGAACTGCTCTTGGACGGTGGGTGGAATGTTCTATGATCGACCGATTGGTCAAGTGTCTGTCGCCCTGGAGGAGGAAATCGAGCTGGTGGTGCAAGTGCCTCCGAAGTCTGTATGGAAAACTACGGGGCGGATCGTCTCCCGTACCCGGGCCACTCCGCGTCCCATCTTGTCCTGAGGACCGCGTTCACGTGAATGAGGGAAGAGAGTATCCATGGTATGACCTCATTGAAGGGGAATCGCTTGCCCAAGGCGACTTGTTGCAGTCGTTTGAGTTGATCATCCCTCAGGTCCTGGTCGCTGGCCGCACGCCGCCAGATCCGAGCGGTGCGATTCCCCTTGAGAACAGAGTGATAGACCTGGTCGTCATGTCGCAGACCTGTGACATAGAAAACGACAAGGTTGTTAGCCTGCTGCTTTGCCCTCGTTGGGATCTTTGGCAATTTGAGGAAGAGGCCAGGAAGGCAGGACAGAGTTGGAATGATAGTCAACGAGAGGCACTGAGGCGGGGCAACCTGCCGGGTTATCATCTCCTCAACGAGGCAGAGGTGGACGATCTGCATCTTGGACTGAGTATTGTCGACTTTCACGAGGTGTACACAGCACCCACCACCCTCGTGAAGCAGTTCGCGGGCAGCGCAGGCAAACGTCCCAGACTGCTCCCCCCGTACCGGGAGCACCTCGCTCAGGCCTTTGCCCGGTTCTTCATGCGCGTGGGCCTCCCCGTGGATATCCCGAAGGAGAAGCTGAAGAAGAACCCGGCTTCCACTTGACCTGGTGCCCAGTTCACAGTCGGGGCGAGGTGTCAAGTCTAAGGGACCACGACTGATGGCGTGCTTTCAAATGGCCGGTGCTGTGCAATGATCAGGCAAACCAGCGACCTGAATTCGAGTCTGTCCCGCTACTCTCGCCAGATCCTGTTCACCCCCATCGGCGAGGAGGGCCAACGCCGACTGTCGGCTTCGCGTGTCCTGCTCGTCGGCTGCGGCGCCCTGGGCACCCACTTGGCGGACACGCTCGTGCGGGCGGGCGTGGGGTTCCTGCGGATCGTCGACCGGGACTATATCGAGCCCAACAACCTCCAACGGCAGATCCTCTTCGACGAGGACGACATCGCCGCCGGTCTGCCCAAGGCCGAGGCCGCCCGCCGCAAGCTCCAGCGGATCAACTCGCAGGTGACGGTCGAGGGCCTCGTCGCGGACGCCAACTACCGCAATATCGAACAGCTCGCCGAGGGCGCCGACCTGCTGCTCGACGGCACGGACAATTTCGAGACGCGCTACCTGATGAACGATTTGGCGGTCAAGACGCACCGGCCGTGGATCTACGGCGCCTGCGTGGGGGCGACCGGCCTGTGCCTGCCGATCCTGCCCGACGATTCACCGTGCCTTCGCTGCGTGTTCGAGCAGGCCCCGCCGCCCGAGATGAACCCCACGTGCGACACCGCCGGTATTCTGTCGCCGGTCGTCAGCATCGTCGCGGCTCACCAGGCGTTGGAAGCGATCAAGATCCTCACCGGCCACCTGGAGGCCGTCGATCGGCGGCTGCTGCACTTCGATGCCTGGCAGAACCGCTGCGTCCACCTTTCCGTCGCCGCCGCCAAGACCGCCGACTGCCCCTGCTGCGGCCAGCGGCAGTTCGACCACCTCGCCGGTAAGCTCGCGGCCGGCACCACCACGCTGTGCGGCCGTAACGCCGTCCAGTTGACCCCCGCCGAGGGCACCCGCGTCGACTTCACCGCCATCGCCGCCAAGCTGCGGGCCGCCGGCATCGCCGACGTGCGTCACAACGCCTTCATGCTCAAGGCCACGCTCGACGGCCTGGACGCGACCCTCTTCCCCGACGGCCGCGCCATCCTCGCCGGCACCCAACAACCCGACCAAGCCCGCACCGTCTACGCACGCTATATCGGTTCCTAAGAGCCCCCGCATTGCTTGCATACAGCTTCGGGCCATACTAGACTTGGATGGGTGCAAAGCATTGTCTCGGATGGCAATGACCCGGAGTTAGCCTCAGCATTAAACGGACTTGGGCAGCGCGGACAATGAGCGAACTTCCCCACTTCGATCGCCCGCCGCTCATCGAAACAGTGTTGGGATTCCAGTTTGAACGGCTGCCGGGTCTGCGCAACGCTCACCTGGGAGCTTTCTGGGCGGGGCTCGGGAGTGATTGGCCCCACGTCGGCGATGCACCGCCCTTGGAAGCTCAGTTCGAAACGTTTGGCCCCCAACACGCCTGGGCCGATGCCAGGCTCCACTTGACCCTCACCCAGGACCCGGCCGTTCGCTTCCAGATCCGCAACGCGCAGCGGGACCGGATGGTACAAGTGCAAAACGGACGCCTACACTACAACTGGCTCGGCCAGGCCGGCGGAGACTACCCCCGCTACGCGGCCGTTCTGCCGGAGTTCGAGCGGACCGCCGGTCAGTTCAACGAGTTCGTCCGAAGGCGTGGACTGGGGCAGGTCCGCCTCAACCAATGGGAAGTGACCTACGTCAACCACATTCCCAAGGGAGATCTTTGGACCGGCCCAACGGATTGGCCCAATGTGCTCAAGACGATTACCCCGCCTGCCGAGGTGGCCGGACGGTTACTGGAGAGCGCGAGTGGCGACTGGCACTACCAGATCGTTCCTGAGCGGGGTCGCCTGCACGTTCATTTGAGGCACGGAAAACCGGCCGGAACCGGCCCCGACATGATGGTACTGACACTCACCGCGCGTGGACCGATCGGCGAAGCGTCGGACCAGTGGGTCAATCTGAGGAATGGCCTGGACTGCGGACACAAAGCGATCGTTCTCGCCTTCATCGACATGACCACGACAAAGGCACATCAGTATTGGGGATTGCGATCATGAGCACACTCAGCCCGGATTACACCCTGTCGGGACAACAGATGTCTGAAGTGACGAAAAATGATGCCCCAAGCGCGGCATTCCACGGCTCACAGCAGCACCGGGAAGGGTGGCAACGAATCATCGACGACTGCCTGCTTGAGTGGGGACGCCATCCTGAGCAACTCGACGATGAAGGCGTCAACCCCCCTACGCCTTTCGTGCTGAGCCTCGCCACACAGCTAGCCATGAAATACCGAGACGAGGGCATTATGGTTCCTCCTTCACGTGTTGTTCCCGCTGGAGACGGTGGGTTGGCGTTTGAGTTGTACGCCGGCAACCTGTTCCAGTCCATCGACGTGCGAGCCGATGGAGTGGTGGAGTTAACGAGTTTCTCGAATTCCCGGCTCGTGGCGCAGGAGCGAGTGCTCGATGCAGGGTCTTGCCGGGCATGATGAATGCACGCTGCAAACGGTACTGACCCGATCGACGACGGCGAAATCCTCTACCGTCGCGTTCCCGCGTCCACAGGGTGGTACGATCCGAGGGCCAATCCGCCGCTCTCGCCCAAAGCTTTCCATCCCATAGAGGGCGACGCAACTGGGCTGTCCGTCTATCGAGCCACGTACACCAGTCTGGCCGACGCCGCGAAAGGACGAGCGGGAAAGCGATACTATGTCGCCGTCATGCGAGCCGGCGATCTCCGCCGCGAGGGAATCGCCATTGAGCCTCGGCCTCTGCCTGGCGACCCAGGGCACGCGGAGTTGCCCGGCTTGACCTATGTGACACGGTATTCCGACGGCGCTGACCAAGCGAAAGTGTTACTGGCGCACCGCCTGTGCCTGAGGGTCGAGGGCCCCTTTCCTGCGGTAGAAGCAGACCCGTGATCGGGTGTGTTGCCCGCACTGGGGTGGAGGGCCGCCCCCACGCTCGCCAACTGCGTCGTGGGAACTCAGCGCGGCGGCCGTTGTCTCCACCGGCCGATCACCAGCAGAGCGACGATCAGGAGTAATACCGCCGCCTCGGCGTTGCTGGGACCGCAACTCGGCACTTGCGATACCACCAGACCAGCGAGCATCGATCCTCGCTCCTGGCGAAAAGCCACCTCACTCTGCGGCTTTGCGGCTTTGCGTCTTTGCGTTGCGCTCGCTGTTCACGCGGCCGAGCCGTACTCGATCTTCACCACCTCTATCTTGCCGGATTTCACCTCGAGAAACGGCTTGCCGCCCTTGACACCCACCGTGCCGTAGCCCGCGGCCGTGCTCAGGAACGCGCGGAAGTCGCCCTTGACCCGCGGCTCGACGTGCAATGTCTTGGTCACAGCGTCGTACCGCGCGCCCGTCATGCCCGCCAGGAGCGCGTAGGACGACATCGCCCGGGCGTACCAGTGGCCGCACTCGTACTCGTTGAACGGGTTGCGCACCGCCCCGTCGTAGCGGTCTCGGCAGACGCGGACGATCTCGAGCCCCTGCTCCGGCAGGCCCATCAGCATCAGGTGCGACGCCACCTGGTACTCGATGCCCGTCCATACCTCGTTGCTGTACACGAACGGCAGCGACAATGCTCCGCCCTTGGGCCACGAGCACAGCAGTAGGCCGCCCTCGGCCCCGCAGGCGTAACTCGGCCGCTGCGGGTTGGGGTGCTCGGACAGGTCGTGCTTGAGGTTGTACTTGTGCACGCTCCGCAGATGGCTGGCCACCTTCTGGCGGTCGAGCACCTCGCCCACGCCCGACACCTTGGCCAGCCAGGCCCCCAGCACGCCGTCCGACAGGCAGCCGTTGCCGTACTGGTACTTCGGCCCCTCCTGCTTCAGCAGCTCGGCGGCCTCGGGCGAGTAGGCCCCGCCCACGCCGGTGAGTTCCAGCGGGTTCTTGGCCTTGAGCCCCTCCCACTGCACCTTCTGCAAGAAGTATTGGTCGTTGTACAGCTCCTTTTCGAGGTACTGGCGGCCCTTGTCCAGCAGCTCCTGGTACGTCGACACGTCGTCGCCCAGGGCCTTGCCCATCGCGACCGCCGCCGCCAGGGCCCCGAGGTAAAAGCTCGTGCACATCCCGTCGGGGCCCCAGAACTCGATGTCGTAGGTGTTGTGGTGCGGCTCCTCGACGATGCCCTTGTGGCCGGGATCCCACAGGCCGATGCAGTAGTCGAGGCTCTGGCGGACCTTCGGCCACAGCTTGCCCAGCCAATCCACGTCGCCGCTGATCCGCCACTCGCGGTGGACCTTCATGATGCCGCCCAACTGGCCGTCGGCGGCGGCGTGGAAGTCGTGAACCTGCGGCCGGATCGGCAGGGCCGAGCGGAACACCTGGTGCCCGTCCTTCTCCTGCGAGACGTTGAACTCCGTCTCCCGCAGCGACCGCTCCAGCGACGGGAACAGGTGCGGGATCGCCTGGGCGTAGTTCCACACGTGCGTGCACGAGCCGTGGCAGCAGCCGCGGTTGTCGAGGCAGCCCTCCCAGCCCCACAGGCGGCCGTCGGCCTGCCGCAGCACCGTCGGAGACTTGAGAATCGTCAGATTCGCCGCCACCGCCTCGACCACCTCCGGCGGCAGCGTCGTGTCGTAGAAACACGCCGAGAACTGCGCGGTCTGCTTGCGGAGCGCCGAATAATTGTCCTTCCAGAACGACGCCAGCGTGTTGATGTCCGCGAACTTGCCGCTGTACCACGGCTGATAGCTGCCCGGCACGGCCTGATCCTCGGGCAGGCCTTGCGGGTCCTTGCCGATGCGGATCGTCGTCTTGCCCGCGTACCAGCACAGCCGTACCACGATGGTCCGCGACTCACCCGCCGCCAGCCGCATGGGCACGAACAGCGTTCCCCCGGGCGACGGGCCACCCTCCTCGGGCGCCGGCCGATCGAAGCAACCACCCTCGGCGATCTCCTTCCAGACCATCGTCAACGCATCGAACCACCCGCCCCGGAACCACCCGAGGTTCACCTTGGTTTCGGGGTCGCTGACGCTCGCACAGAACGCCCCTTCGTTCTGCGGTTCCTTGTCCGAGCCCGACTGGTGCAGGAGGAATCCGCCCGGCGTCGCCCGCACCGCCCGATCGCCGTCGCCCCGCTGCATGAAGTTCTTGGCATTGAACGAGAACACCGCCTCGATCGGCGCGCGGGTCGGGTTGGTGAACGTGTACTCCAGTCCCGCGGCGGGCAGGCTCGCGCTGTCCGGGTCGCCCGGAACAAACGGGCTCCAGCCGGTGATCTGAACTTTCAGCTTCACCTTGGGGTCGGCCAGCTCGATGTGGCCGAATGGGAACCGGGCCAGGAACGCCGCCTCGCGAAACCGCGGCAGGCCGTAGGCCCGGTCGCCCAGCCCGTTGCCCGCACCGCCCAGGCCGAACTTCTTCCAGTCCGGCACCGGCCCTTCCAGCACCCGGGCCACGTTCGGGTCGCCCTTGACGCAGATGGCCGCGAAGATCACCGGTTCGTTGAACACCTCCGGCTGGTTCCGCAGCGACACGTGCGAGAACGCCCCCGTGCCCTCCAGGCAGATCATCCCGGCCCCGATGCCGCCCATCGGAAACGCCACCCGGCTGAGCGTCTGGCCGCGATACCAGTCGTTGTACGCCCGCCGCGGCCCCTTCCGCGACTCGCTGCGACGCCCGGCTTGGTCCGATGAAGCGAAGCCCGCCAGTGTCGCCCCAGACTCCGAACAGCCCGGCGTCACCGACACCGTCCCCGCCGCCCCGATCGCTCCCGCCGCCGCCACCGACTGCCTCAGGAAATCCCGCCGCGATTTGCCGTCCGATTGTTGTGACATTTCTATACTCCCTGACTGTGAGCCTGTGCGGTGAAACGAACCGTCGTGCGGGCGTATTGTACGGAAAGCCGGGCATTTGTGAACCGCCGAGGCCTACCCATGCCCAGCCGCCGGCACCGGGGCTCCAGCAGTTGTTGCGTGGAGTCTGCTTGACTTGCCACCGCCTCGGCGTAGCCTGGAGCCGCCCCGGTTCACCCAGGCCGGCGGAGAAGCCCATGCCTGACACCATCCCCATCCGGCGCGGTCCCTTCATCGTCGTGGCCGTCCTTGTCTGCCTCGGCAGTACGTTGGTCGGCATGTTCGCCAGCGGATTCGCCGGCCTGGGTTACGGATTGACCCCATGAGCCTGCGGTCCACGCTCGCCGTCATGCGGATGTTCGCTCGCATGGCCGGCCGGGTGCCGGCGGGCCACCTGTGGTACCTTTTGCGGCGGATGCGGTTCGAGAAGCCGCACCATTTTGCCGGCCAGACGCGGATCAACACGTTTTTCCCGCCCTACCCGTCGCCGGCCTTCGACCGCTTCTGCCGGGCGATGATCGAGCGGCGGCGCGTGCCCTACTCGGTGTACTTGGCCGTCACCGGGGCCTGCCCGTTCCACTGCGAGCACTGCAGCTACGCGGGCCGACCCGCCGGCGAGCTGTCGCGCCCACAACTGCTGGACCTGATCGGCCAGATCAAGCAGCTCGGCACCAGCACCCTGGGTCTGACCGGCGGCGAACCCCTGCTCCGCGACGATGTCGAGGAGTTCGTCGCGGCGGCGGCACCGGAGATGGTCACGATCGTTTTCACCACCGGCCAGGGTCTGGACGCGAAGCGAGCGAAACGTCTCGCCGGGGCAGGGGTGGCTTGCGTCACCATCGGCATCGAGTCGGCGGACCCCGCCGCCCACGACGCCGTCCGCGGCTGCCAAGGCTCGTTCGCCCAGGCCGCCTTGGCCGCCCACGTCTGCCGCCAGACCGGCCTGTACCTGGCCATCTCGACCGTCGCCACCCGGGCGAAGCTGGCCTCCGGAGAGCTGGAGGCGATGTACGAACTGGGCAGCCGATGGGGGGCCGGCGAGTTCCGCATCCTATCACCCGTGGCGACGGGGGCCTGGCGCGGCTGCGGGGCGGCCATGCTCACCGAGGATGAACGCCGACAGTTGATCGACTTCCACACCACCCACAACCGCCGTCGGTCGGGCCCGGCCGTCGCAGCGTTCGCCTACCTGGAATCCGACCAACTCTTCGGCTGCGGGGCCGGCTACCACCACCTGTTCATTGACGCCGCCGGCAACGTCTGCCCCTGCGACCTGACGCCGCTCTGCTTCGGCAACGCGACCGCCGAGCCCCTCGCAGACATCTGGCGCCGCATGGGTCGGCACTTCCCTTCACCCCGCCGCGGCTGCCTCATGGCCGAAATCGGCTGCCACTTCCACGACACCTGTCCGCTGCCCCTCCCTCCCAGCCAGAGCCAGACCCTCTGCCCACCGTCCGAAGGTGCGCAGCAACTGCCCGAGGGCTATCGGCGCCTGCTTCGAGA
>JACQVT010000254.1 GCA_016209665.1 Planctomycetota bacterium
CTTCTGGGCCAGGTGCAGCCGCAGGATGGTCGGTCCGGCCGGGGCCGCGGGCTGGGTGGCCGGTGCCTGGGCGACCGCCGCCGGCTGGGTGGCTGACTCCGACGCGGGCTGCGTCTCGGCCTGGGCCTGAAGCTCGGCCAGCCGTTTCTTAAGCATGTCTGTGGCCAGCGGATTCTCGTTCGGGTTGGTCTTCTGGAACTCCAGCAGCTCCTCGATCTGCTTGATCTGCACCGCCAGCGGCTTGGCCGGCCGGGTGGTCGCCTGGCCCGCCGGGGCCGTCGTCGCCGGCTGGGTCGCGGGCGAGGCGGCCGGCTGGGTCGCGGTTCCGCCGACGACCACCGTGTTCGGGTCGGCGGTCAAGGGCTCGACGTGAACGGCCAGACTGAGGGCCGGCTTGTCGAGGCCGAACCGGACCTTGTCCCCCGTTCCGACCACGCGCTTGGCGAGCAGGCCCGACAAATCCTGCATCAGGTTGCGCACCGCATCCCGATCGACCGCGCCGGCGATCGGCTCGACCATCGCCCACTCGTTTCGCACCTGAGCCAGCACGACCTTGTCCCGGCCGGGCTGTTCGATCTCGACCCGCTTGGCCCGGGTCCGGTCGAACTTCATCACCGAACGGTCGCGATAGGAGACCGGCCCGGCCAGCAGGGCCGCCACCGCGTCGTCGTGCACGGCGGCCACCGGTTCCTCGGCGGCGTTCTTCACGAACACCATCTTGCCGCTGGCACTCGCCGGCCCGACCAGTACCGTCACCGGGTTCAGGCTGCCTTCCTCGGTCAGCGTGATCTTCGCCCGCGGATGGTCCCAGTCGACGTTGATCAGCTCGGTCGTGGCATCGACGTACTTGACGGCTTGCAAGTCGCTCACCGCCTTGAGCAGGTCCTCGACGGCCACGGTGTCGGCCGCCTTGCCATCGCCGTCCTGCCAGCCGCCCTTTTCCTGTCTCGTGAGCGTCACGCTGCCGTCCGGCGTTTCGGCCTTCACGGTCTTGACCTTGGTGGTGGTGATGCTGGCGATCTTCTTGTCCTGCAACTCGGCGACGTCGGTGGCCAACTGCTTGTACGTGTACTCGTTGATCGAGAACACCGACGGCTGGTCGCCCAGGCGGGCGAAATACTGCTTGCTCGTGCTCGTCTGATCCACCACGCCGCCCACTTGCAGCTCGTAGGTCACCGCCTTGGTGGCCGGCTGGGTGTCCGCGGGCTTGGTGTCGGGGTCTCCCGGGTTGGCCTTGGGGGGCATCGTTTTTTCGGTCTCGACCGTCACCTTCAGACGGGCCGGATCAAGACCGTAGGACGTGTACGACACCGGCTCATCGTCCTTGAACTCCGCGACGTACAGGCTGGTCATGGCCCGGACCACGTTCTCGGCCTTGCTCTTGTCGGCCCGCCCGCGGACCGGCGAGTCCAGCACCCAGTTGTCGCCGCTCTTGACCAGCACGTAGTTGCGGTCGCCCTCCATCTTCACCCGCTTGACGTCGTTCAGGTCGAACTTGAGCACGTTCTTGTCCCGGAACGTGTCGAGCTTGGCCATGAAGGCGTCGCTCAGGTCATTCTGCGACTCGAGCACGTCCTTCGTGCTGACCGTCCGGTCTTTTCCGTCCACCTTGATCGTCACGTCGCTGTTGACCTTCACGTAGCTGCCCTTGCCGCCCGGCGGCAGCCGCGAACCCACCACGACGCTGGCCAGTTCCTTGTCGCCCCGAAAGATGCGGGCCGTCGCCGCCGGCTCATTCAACCCCGACACCTTCTCCGACGGGCGGTCCTTGTCGTCCGGCCCGTACTTGCGCAGGTACTTGATCTCGGCCACCCGGTCGATCATCGACTTGACCTGGTACTCGGGCGCCGGCGACTTGAGCGGCTCGAGCATCTTCCAGGCCTTCTCCTCGGGGTCCTTGGCGAAGATGAGCTTCTTGCCGTCGCGGCGCTGCACCTCGACGCGGTCGGCGTCCTCGAACTTCGAGTCGAACAGGGCCACCGCCGTGCTCTTGACCTCCACCTCGGGCTTGGGGGCCTCCCACGGCTTGTCCACCAGCACCACGTACACGGCTATCCCCGCCGCCACCAATGCCAGGATGAGTGTCGTCTTCGTGTTCATGGCTGATCACTTTCTCCGAACAAACATCACCGCGCCGCCCAGGATGAGTATCGCGAACGCCCAACCGATCCCCACCAGCCAGACCTTCCGTTGGCTGCCGTCGTCGATCGGGCCGACCAGCGGGATCGGGGCCGGACCGGCGGCGATCATCTTCGGCTGATCCGCGAGCCAGAAC